>NZ_JAGXJL010000021.1:106860-191569 GCF_019091475.1 Streptomyces sp. GbtcB6
CGGGCCCGCCCCCTTTGCCCCCCCCGGCGCGCCCGCCCCCCGCGCCCCCCCCCCCCGGGGCGGGGGGGCCCCCCCGGGCGGGGCCCCCCCCCGCCACCAGGGGGGCGGCGGCCGACGGCCCGATGCCGTTGCTGGCGACCGAGAGCCGGGTGAGCCGCCCGTACGGTGCCCGGTCCAGGGCGTCGGCCAGCTCCAGCGCGCCCGCGTCCCCCAACCGGGCGGCGGACACGTACAGTTCGCCGAGCGCGCCGCCGGCGACGACGGCGGCCAGGGCCCGCGCCCCGGCCGCGCCCAGCGGATTGCCGCCGGCGAAGAGCCGCTCGATCCGCCGCCCGTTGCCGGTCGCCGCCAGCAGCGCGTCGGCGAGCACCGCCGCTCCGGCCGGGTCGAGCCCGGTCTGGACGAGGTCGAGGGTGCGCAGGGAGCGTGCGGATTCGATGAGTTCGGCGGCGGCCTGCCCGCCTCCGCCGCCCAGCGGGTTGCGCTTGAGCCACACCCCGGTGACGACCTGCGGCGAGGCCCGCAGCTGGTCGGCGATCCGGCAGGCGCCGCCCGCCGTGATGCCGTTGCAGCCGAGGTAGAGCGTCTCCACCCCGGCGCCGGAACCGGCCACGGCTTCGGCGCCCTCGTCGCCGAGCGCGTCCGTGCCGAGCAGCAGGTGCCGTACCGGAGTGGGCCCTTCGCCGAGGGCCTCGGCGATCAGGGCGGCGCCGGCCGCGCCGACGTCCTGCTTGCACAGGTCGAGGCGGCCGTCCGGCAGGGCGGTGCCGGCGGCGAAGTCCAGCCGTTCCCCCGCCGGGCGGCCGGCCCGCAACCAGTCGAGCAGCGGGGCGAGTTCGGCGGCCGGGCGCGGCATGACGTGCGGGACACCGGCGAAGGTCTCCCGCTGAGAGTCCTGCGGGTCCTCGTTCACCACTCCGCCTCCCGGTAGTCCTTCAGGAACACCCCGGACACCGGGTCCCCGGCCTCGCCCCGCACGATCGGGTCGTACACGCGGGCCGCGCCGTCGACGATGTCGAGGGGGGTGCGGAAACCGGCGCCCGCCATCCGGGCCTTCTTCGGCGCCGGGTTCTCGTCGGTGATCCAGCCGGTGTCGACGGCGCACATGTGGACGCCCCGCTCGGCGAGTTCGGCGGCGCTGGTGCGGGTGAGCATGTTGAGGGCGGCCTTGGCCATGTTGGTGTGCGGGTGGCCCGCCATCTTGTTGCGGACGGTGAAACGGCCTTCGACGGCGGTCACGTTGACCACATAGCGGCGCGGGTGCGGGGAGGCCAGCAGCAGCGGCAGCAGCCGGTCGCAGAGCAGGGCCGGGGCCAGGGCGTTGACGAGCTGGGTCTCCAGGACCTCGGCCGGGTCGAGGTCGCCGAGCCGGGCCGACCAGGAGTTCTCGGGTGACGGGTCGGGCAGCAGTCCGGCCTCGTCGGCCTCGCGCAGCGCGACGGGCAGGGCCGCGGCCGAGCCCTCCAGCCGGCGCATCGGGGTGAACCCGGGGGCCTGCCGGACACCCGGGGGCAGGGCGTCACGCTCGCCGGCGGCCAGCAGGGCGTACGACTCGGGCGGTCTGCGCACGGTCTGTGCCGCGTTGTTGACGAGGATGTCCAGCGGCTGGCCCTCCTGCCGCAACTCCTCGCACAGGCCGAGGACCTGGCGCGGATCGCGCAGGTCGACGGCGAGGACGGTGAGCCGGTCCAGCCACCTGGCGCTGCCCGGCGCCGCCTCGAAACGCCGCCGGGTGTCGTACGGGAAGCGCGAGGTGACGAGGACGTCGGCGCCGTCGCGCAGCATCATCAGCGCCAGCTGGAAGCCGATCTTCACCCGGCCGCCGGTGAGCAGCACCCGACGGCCGTCGAGGTCAGTGCTCAGGGCGCGGCGTGCGGAGTTGTCGACGGCGCAGTCGGGGCAGAGCCGGTGGTAGAAGGTGTCGACCTGTCGATAGGGCGACTTGCAGACGTAGCAGGTGCGCGCCTTGTGGAAGACGCCGCCGGCGCCGGGCACGGCCAGCGGCGCGTCCTCGCGGCGGTCCAGGGCGCCGGTCGCGGTCGCGGCCATCACGGCGGCGTCGGCCGTCGACGTCTCGGTGCTGCGCGTCCTGCGGCGGCGCAGCCGGCCGTCGCGGGCGAAGGAGGCGGCGACCTGCTCGGCACGCAGTCGCACCGGGTCGTCGACGGGCAGCGCCCGCAGCTTCCCCACCACCTGGTGGAAAGCCGCCAGTTCCGCCTCGGTGATCGCCTCGCTCATCCGTCCCGCCCCGTGTCCGCCGTACCGTGGTCCCGGCCGGATTCGAACCGGCGTATCCACCTTGAGAGGGTGGCGAGTCTGCCTCTGCTCTACGGGACCTCGTCACGCTGCCCGGACGACCGGATTCGAACCGGTGTGTCCCGCATGCCATGCGGTGCGCCTGCCTCTGCGCTACGTCCGGCCGCGTCCCCGGATGGTATCCGGGCCTGGGCGTACGGCCGTACCGCATTTCCCGGGCGGGCGTGGGTTCAGCGGGACGCGCGGCGCAGTTCCAGGCGTTCCTTCTCGGACAGGCCGCCCCAGACGCCGAAGCGTTCGTCGTTGTCCAGCGCGTACTCCAGGCAGGCCGAACGCATCTCGCACATACCGCAGATGCGCTTGGCCTCGCGCACCGAGCTGCCGGGCTCGGGAAAGAAGAAGTCCGCCCCGGTCTGCGCGCACAACGCCTGCGCCTGCCAGGCCGGGACGGGCGTGCGGGGCGGGGTGATGGTGTCGAAGTGCATGGCCAGGATCGTGCCGGGCGGCGAAAAACGTTCGATCAACGCCCGCTCAACGTGACAGCGACAGAGCGGGGCAGCCTCGATCATGCGCCTCGGCACCACGCCCGCGCACGGCGGCACGCGGAACGAGTCCGAAACTCGGCGATTGCGTCGGGTGACCCACGGTAACCGGGCCGCGGTGGGCGTGGTCGGGCAGCGATTGTCACTGGGCGGTGGAAGACTCGGCGCAGCAGAGAACAGGACCCTTCCGAGGAGGGCGATGATGCTCACCACCCGTTTCGTCAACGGCGCTCCCAACTGGATCGACCTCGGCACACCCGAGATCGACGGCGCCGTCTCCTTCTACAACGGTCTCTTCGGCTGGCAGTTCCAGTCGGCGGGGCCCGACGCCGGCGGTTACGGATTCTTCCAGCTGGACGGCAGGACCGTCGCCGGCGGTATGCAGACCACCCCGGAGCAGGGTCCGCCGTCCTGGACCGTGTACTTCCAGAGCGAGGACGCGCAGGCCACCGCGAAGGCGGCCGAGCAGGCGCACGGCAGCGTCCTCGCCCAGCCGATGGACGTGATGGGCCAGGGCCACCTGGCGATCCTCGCCGACCAGGCGGGCGTGCCCTTCGGCATCTGGCAGCCGGCGCTGACCAAGGGCGTCGACATGGCGGGCGATCCGGGTTCGCTGTGCTGGGTCGAGCTGTACACCCCGGACATCGCGGCCGCCGCGGCCTACTACCACAAGGTGCTGGGTCTGGAGACCTCCGGCGTGCCCTTCCCCGGCGGCACCTACACCTGTGTCAACCCGGCGGGCGGCGACGACGCGTCGATGTTCGGCGGGATGGTCCCGCTGGCCGAGGACCCGGCGGAGGCGCAGGCCGGCGCGTACTGGCTGCCGTACTTCGAGGTCGAGGACCCGGACTCGGTGGTCGAGAAGGCCCAGCAGACGGGCGGCCGGGTGCGGATGCCGGCGACCACGCTGGAGGGTGTGGGCCGGATGGCGAAGCTGGCCGACCCGTACGGCGCCCGCTTCGCGGTGATCAAGGGCGAGCCGCAGCAGACCTGAGGGCAGCCCCGCGGGCAGACCGAGGCGGAGACGGGCTAGGCGGTCGCGCGCCGTATCAGTGTCGTGGGCAGGACGACGCCGGCCGGCGCGCCGGTCGCCGGCTCGCCGCGGTTCAGCGTGGCCAGCAGCAGCCGGGCCATCAACCGGCCCATCTCCTCGATGTCCTGACGGACCGTCGTCAGCGCCGGCTCGGTCTGTTCGGCGACGGGCAGCACGTCGTCGAAGCCGATCACGGCGACGTCCTCGGGCACCCGGCGGCCGCGCTCGCGCAGGACGCGCAGGGCGCCGAGCGCGGTGAGGTCGTTGGCCGCGAACACGGCGTCCACGTCCGGGCAGCGGTCGAGGAGTTCGCCCATGGCGCGCTCGCCGCCGGACGGGGTGAAGTCACTGGCGACGACCAGCCGTGGATCGGTCTCCCCCATGACGTCCCGGTACCCCTGGAGGCGGTCGGCCGCCGACGTCTGGTCCAGCGGCCCGGTGATGTGCGCGATCCGGGTCCTGCCGAGGCCGACGAGATGGCGTACGGCGTCCTCGGCACCGCCCCGGTTGTCGCAGTCGACGTACACGGCGCTCTTCGAGCCGCCGCTCCAGCCGGGCCGGCCGCCGAACACGGTGGGGACACCGGCGCCCTCGATCAGACCGGGCAGCGGGTCGTCGAGGTGGAGCGAGAAGACCAGTGCGCCGTCGACGTGGCCCCCGGCGAGATAGCGGGCCACCCGTGCGTGGTCGTCCCGTCCCTCGGTGAGCAGCAGCACGAGCTGGTTGTCCTGGGCGGTCAGCTCCTTGCTGATGCCGCGCAGTTGGAGGGCGAAGAAGGGGTCGGTGAAGATCCGGGTCTCCGGTTCGGCGATGACGACGGCGACGGCGTCGTGCCGTTTGGTGACGAGGCTGCGGGCCGCCTGGTTGGGGACGTAGCCGAGTTCCTCGACCGCCCGGCGCACCCGCTCGACGAGGGGCTCGCGCACGCCGTCCCCGCCGTTGACGACCCGTGACGCGGTGGCCCGGGAGACCCCGGCCCGCGCGGCCACGGCCTCCAGCGTGGGGCGGGACACTGCCTCGGACACCTCGGCCCTCCTCCTCGGCGGCTGGCGATCAGCATAGTCCCGGGCGCCAGGAGGCGGTCAGAGCGCTCTCGGGGCCGTGCCGCCGCCGACTGCCGCCGGGGTGCCGCCGGGTCCCGCCGTCAGGAGGGCTGTTCGGGCCGCGCCCGGCTGGGCTGGACGCGTTTGGGCTCGCCCGGCATCTTCGGGTACTCCGGCGGGTAGGGCAGGTCGCCGAGGCCGTGATCGTGTTCGTCGCGGCGGGCGAGTTCCAGGAGGGCGTCGAGGGAGTAGGCGTGGTCGTCCATGTCGGCGTGCACGTCGCCGACTTCGGCGAACCGGGCCGGCATCGTGGCCAGGTCGAAGTCCGCGGGCTGCACGTCGTCGACCTCGACCCAGTGCAGCGGCGCGGAGACGGGGGCGTGCGGGCGGGGCCGCAGGGAGTAGGCGGAGGCGATGGTGCGGTCGCGCGCGGTCTGGTTGTAGTCGATGAAAATGCGCTCGCCGCGCTCCTCCTTCCACCACTTGATGGTCACCCGGTCCGGCATCCGGCGTTCCAGCTCCCGGCCCACGGCGATCGCCGCCCGCCGGACCTGGGTGAAGGTCCAGCGGGGTTCGATGGGCACGAAGACGTGCAGGCCACGGCCGCCGGAGGTCTTGGGCCAGCCCCGCAGCCCGCCGAACTCGTCCAGGACGGCGCGCAGTTCGTGGGCGGCGCGGACCGCGTCGGCGAAGTCGGTGCCGGGCTGCGGATCGAGGTCGATACGGAGCTCGTCGGGCCGGTCGACGTCGGCGCGCCGCACCGGCCAGGGGTGGAAGGTGAGCGTGCCGTACTGCGCGGCCCACACCACGGCGGCCGCCTCCGTGGGGCACATCTCGTCGGCGGTACGGCCGCTGGGGAAGGTGATGTGGGCGGTGGGGATCCAGTCGGGCATGCCCTTGGGGGCGCGCTTCTGGTAGAACCACTCGCCCTCGACGCCGTCCGGGTAGCGCTGGAGGGTGGTGGGGCGCTCGCGCAGGGCGCGCAGGATGCCGGGGGCGACGGCCGCGTAGTAGCGGGCGACGTCCAGCTTGGTGAAACCGCGCTCCGGGAAGAACACCTTGTCCGGGCTGGACAGCCGTACGGTCCGGCCGGCCACCTCCAGTTCCACCGCATCGCCCATGCGGCCACGGTAGGCGCACCACCCCCACCGCGCATATCGGCTCGACGCGGTCTCCGGGCCCGGGAGACACCGGACCACAGGCCCGTACCGGGGGTGCCGCATGCCGAGCGCACACCGGGGACCGCTCGTAGAGTCGTGGCATGGATCTGCCGGTGATGCCGCCCGTGAAGCCGATGCTCGCCAAGTCGGTGGCGACGATCCCGCCGGACATGCAGTACGAGGCGAAGTGGGACGGCTTCCGCGCGATCGTGTTCCGGGACGGCCCCGAGGTGGAGCTCGGCAGCCGTACCGGGAAGCCTTTGACCAGGTATTTCCCCGAGCTGGTGGCGGCGCTGAAGGAGCGGGTGCCCGAGCGGTGCGTGCTGGACGGGGAGATCGTCATCGCCCGGGAGGGCCGGCTGGACTTCGACGCGCTGACCGAGCGGATCCATCCGGCGGACTCCAGGGTGCGCACGCTGGCGGAGCGGACGCCCGCCTCCTTCGTCGCCTTCGACCTGCTGGCGCTGGCCGACGAGTCACTGCTCGACGTGCCGCTCACCGACCGCCGCGCGCTGCTCGCGAGGGCCCTGGACGGGGTGACCCCGCCGGTGTATCTGGCGCCGGCCACGACCGATGTCGAGGTGGCCCGGCGGTGGTTCGAGCAGTACGAGGGGGCCGGCCTCGACGGGGTCATCGCCAAGCCGCTCACCCTGCGCTACCGGCAGGACGAGCGCGCCATGTTCAAGGTCAAGCACGAGCGGACGGCCGACGTCGTGGTGGCCGGCTACCGCCTCCACAAGAGCGGCCCGGTGGTGGGCTCGCTGCTGCTGGGCCTGTACGACGACCGGGGCGCCCTCCAGCACGTGGGCGTGTCGGCCGCGTTCCCGATGAAGCGGCGGGCCGAGCTGATCGAGGAGCTGGAGCCGCTCCGCATGGCCGACGTCTCCGGGCATCCGTGGGCGGCCTGGGCGGAGGAGGCCGCCCATGAGTCGGCCCGGCTGCCCGGTGCGCCGAGCCGCTGGTCGGGCAAGAAGGACCTGTCCTGGGTGCCGCTGCGGCCGGAGCGGGTGGCCGAGGTGGCGTACGACCACATGGAGAACGGGGCGCGCTTCCGGCACACGGCCCGGTTCCGCCGCTGGCGCCCGGACCGCACACCGGACAGCTGCACCTACGCCCAGCTGGAGGAGCCGGTGCGCTACGACCTCACGGAGATCCTGGGGTCCTGACCGCGGGGCTAGGGCCTCCCGCGCCCACGATCGGATTCGACCGGGTATGGCCATCGATGATCCGATGAGCACACAATCAAGGGGGCGGACAGGGGCCGGACCGGGGGGCAGCAGTGGGCATGGGACTGGGCACGGGACACGGGGCGCCGACGCGCCGGACCGTGCTGACGGCAGGGCTGGCGGCGGCCGTGACGGCCTCGCTCACGGCAGGCTGCACCCGGCACGGCCCGGCGGGCGACGACGGCCGCGCGCCGCAGAGCAGCACCCCGACACCGAGCCTGCGGCAAGCCACCGGATCCGTACTGGCCGTGAAGATCGACAACGTGGCCGCGGCCCGCCCCCAGACCGGCCTTGACGCGGCGGACGTGGTGTACGCGGAGCAGGTGGAGGGCGGCCTCAGCCGGTTGATGGCGGTTTACGCCACCAGGCTCCCCGAAGTCATCGGCCCCGTCCGCAGCGCCCGCGAGTCCGACCTGGAGCTGCTGCGCCAGTTCGACCGGCCGACGCTGGCCTTCTCCGGCGCCCAGAAAAAACTGCTCCCCCTGATCCGCCGGGCGCCATTGCGGCCTGAGTCACCCGCCGAGGCGTCCGGCGCCTACTACCGGGGCAGCGGCCGACCGGCCCCGCACAACCTGTACCTCCGTCCGGCCAAGCTGGTGGACGGGGCGCCCGGCCGGGCGGCGCTCACCACCGGCTTCCGCTACGGCCCGGCCCCGGCCGGCGGGACGGCCACCGCCGCACGCACCGTGCGGTACCCGGCGGCCCGCTTCACCTTCACCTGGTCCGCCGGCCGGAACCGCTGGCTGGTGTCGATGGACGGCACACCGGCGAGGACGACGGCGGGCAGCCGGCTGGCACCGGCGACGGTCGTGGTGCAGCACGTGCGGGTGACGAAGTCGACGTATCACGACGTGCTCGGCAACTACACGCCGTTCACCGAGACGGTCGGTACGGGGAAGGCGGAGGTGCTGCGCGACGGCCGGTCGTACGAAGCCACCTGGTCACGCCCGGAGGCCACCGACGGGACGACGTTCACGGGCACGGACGGCAGCCCGGTGAACTTCGCCGACGGTCAGGTGTGGGTGGTGTTCGCCAAGGCCTGACCATGCGGCACGGCCGGCTCGGCCGGGTTGCGCAGGCCCTCCGCCGCGTCCGAGACCCGTCGGATCAGGTCGAAGAACTGGCTCTGCTCCTCGGCCGAGAGCGGGGCGAGGAAGACCTGGTTCATCCGGGCGGTGCGCACGGCGAGCTTGCGGTGAACCCGTAGTCCCTCGTCGGTGAGGCGCAGCAGGAAGCGGCGCCCGTCCTGCGGATCGCGCACCTTGTCGAGGAGCCCGCGCCGGCCCAGCCGGCTGATGACCTCGGCGATGGTCGACCGGTCCAGCCCCACCCGCTCCCCCACGGTCCGCTGGTCCAGCCCCGGCTCGGCGACGAGCGCGTTCAGCACGGCGAACTGCGGCGAGGTGATCTCCTCCGAGACCATCGTGTTCCACAGCAGGTAGTGGGCCTGCTGGAGCCGCCGGGCCAGGTGCCCGGGGTGGGTGGTGAGGTCCACCGCAGCCATATGCGCTCCCATGGTCCGAATTCGTTGGTGCACTGAACGATACCGGCAGACATCGATGCTGTCTGTACACCCGTCTGCCATCGCCCCAGCTCTTGACGGGTGGCGACGCCAGTGGCAGCGTGGCAGACATCTCGCTGAAATACTCAGTGCCCTGATTAATTCGCTGAGAGATGAGGCTTCACGGATGGACAAGGTGGTCGCCACTGCCGGGGAGGCGGTGGCCGATGTGCCGGAGGGCGCGTCGCTGGCGGTGGGCGGGTTCGGGCTGAGCGGTGTGCCGAACGTGCTGATCGGGGCGTTGTTCGAGCGGGGCGTGGGTGGCCTGTCGGTGGTCTCGAACAACTGCGGGGCGATGGACACGGGGCTGGCTGTCCTTCTCGCCGCCGGGCGGATCGCGCGGGTGACCGGTTCCTACATCGGGGCCAACAAGGAGTTCGCCCGGCAGTATCTGGCGGGTGAGCTGGAGGTGGAGCTGATCCCGCAGGGCACTTTGGCGGAGCGGTTGCGGGCGGGCGGTGCCGGGATCCCGGCGTTCTACACCCCTGCGGGGGTGGGCACGCAGGTCGCGGAGGGCGGGCTGCCGTGGCGTTACGACGGCTCCGGCGGGGTGGCGCTGGCGTCGCCGGCGAAGGAGGTGCGGGACTTCGACGGCACCGAGTACGTCCTGGAGCGGGGTATCCGTACGGACTTCGCGCTGGTGCGGGCGGCGAAGGGCGACCGGCACGGGAACCTGGTGTTCAACAAGTCCACCCGCAACTTCAACCCGCTCGCGGCGATGGCCGGGAAGGTCACGATCGCTGAGGTGGAGGAGCTGGTGGAGCCGGGCGCGATCGATCCGGACGCGGTGCATCTGCCGGGGATCTTCGTGCAGCGGGTGGTGGCGCTGACGGCTGAACAGGCGGCGGACAAGAAGATCGAGCAGCGGACGGTGAGCAGCTGATGGCCTGGACGCGCCAGGAGATGGCCGCACGGGCGGCCCGCGAGCTGGAGGACGGCCAGTACGTCAACCTCGGGATCGGGCTGCCGACGCTGATCCCGAACTATCTGCCCGAGGGGGTCGAGGTGGTCCTGGAGTCGGAGAACGGCATCCTGGGCACCGGCCCCTACCCCGCCGAGGACGCCGTCGACCCGGACCTGATCAACGCCGGGAAGGAGACCGTCACGGTCCTGCCCGGGGCGTCGTTCTTCGACTCGGCGCTGTCGTTCTCGATGATCCGCGGCGGGCACATCGACGTCGCCGTGCTCGGCGCCATGCAGGTCTCCGCGCGCGGGGACCTGGCCAACTGGGCGATCCCCGGCAAGCTCGTCACCGGGATCGGCGGGGCGATGGACCTGGTGCACGGGGCCCGCACGGTCATCGTGGTGATGACGCACACCGCGAAGGACGGCTCGGCCAAGATCCTGACCGAGTGCGCGCTGCCCCTGACCGGGAAGGCATGCGTGGACCGGATCATCACCGACCTCGCCGTCCTGGACGTCACCGGCGAGGGACTCGTCCTCGTCGAGACCGCGCCCGGGGTCGGCGTCGAGGAGATCATCGCCAAGACCGACGCCGAACTCACTGTCCCGGAGGGTCTGCTGTGAACACGGTGTACATCGTCGACGCGGTCCGCACACCGATCGGCCGCCACAACGGCGGCCTCGCCGGGGTACGCCCGGACGACCTGGCCGCCCACGCCATCCGTGAACTCCTCGCCCGCACCCCCGACCTGGACCCGGCCCGGATCGAGGACGTCTACTTCGGCAACGCCAACGGCGCCGGCGAGGAGAACCGCAACGTCGGCCGGATGGCCGCGCTGCTCGCCGGTCTGCCGACGTCCGTGCCGGGGGTGACGGTCAACCGGCTGTGCGCCTCCGGGCTGGAGGCGGTCATCCAGGCCGCCCGCGCCATCGCGGTGGGCGATGCCTCCATCGCCGTGGCCGGCGGTGTGGAGTCGATGACCCGGGCGCCGTACGTACTGCCCAAGAACGACCGGCCGTTCCCCGCCGGGCACGCCGAGCTGTACTCGACCACCCTCGGCTGGCGCATGGTCAACCCCAGGATGGACCCGCAGTGGACCATCCCCCTCGGCGAGAGCGCGGAACGCATCGCCGACAAGCACAAGATCAGCCGTGAGCAGCAGGACGAGTTCGCCCTCGCCTCCCACCAGAAGGCGGCCGCCGCCCAGGAACAGGGCCTGTTCGACGCCGAGCTGGCACCCGTGCCGGTCCCGCAGCGCAAGGGCGACCCGGTCCCCTTCGCCGCCGACGAATGCGTACGTGCCGACGCCTCCCTCACCGCGATGGCCAAGCTCAGGCCGTCCTTCCGCACGGAGGGCGGCACGGTGACCGCGGGCAACGCCTCTCCCCTCAACGACGGCGCGGCCGCCTTGCTGCTGACCGACGAGGAAGGCCTGAAGGCGGTCGGGCGGGAGCCGCTGGCGCGGGTCAGCGCGACCGGGGTGTCCGGGATCGACCCGGACTACTTCGGGCTGGCGCCGGTCGAAGCGGTGACGCGTGCGCTGGGCAGGGCCGGCAAGGGGTTCGGTGATCTGTCGGTGCTGGAGCTGAACGAGGCGTTCGCGGCGCAGGTGCTGGGGTGCGTCGCCGAGTGGCCCGAGTTCGATCCCGCGATCCTCAATCCGCAGGGTGGGGCGATCGCCCTCGGTCACCCGCTGGGAGCTTCGGGAGCGCGGCTCGCCGGGACCGTGGCGCATCAGCTTGCGCGGCGTGGCAGCGGTACCGGTGTGGCCACCCTTTGCATCGGCGTCGGGCAAGGGCTCGCGCTCGTCCTTGAGCGATAGAGCGACAGGTCGTAGGGCACCTGCGGGTGCGTTGTGGCTGGTCGCGCAGTTCCCCGCGCCCCTGACGGGGCGCTCACATCTAGGACTTTTTATGACACTAACCCAGGCCGACATCGACCTCGAAATCGCCGCCGAGCATGCCGCTTATGAAAAGCGTGTCGCCGACGGCGGTCCCGTCGAGCATCACCCCCGCCGGGACTACGCCCCCTACCGGTCTTCCGTGCTCCGGCATCCGAAACAGCCCCTGGTCGCCATCGACACGGCCAAGGACCCGGAGCTGGTGGAGCTGCACTCCCCCGCGTTCGGGGAGCGGGACATCACCGGAATAGACAATGACCTGACCCGGCAGCACAGCGGAGAGCCCGTCGGTGAGCGGATCACCGTCTCCGGGCGACTCCTGGACCGGAGCGGCCGGCCGGTCCGGGGCCAGCTGATCGAGATCTGGCAGGCCAACTCGGCCGGCCGCTACGCGCACCAGCGCGAGCAGCACGACGCCCCGCTGGACCCCAACTTCACGGGTGTCGGCCGTACGATCACCGACGCCGACGGCGGCTACCACTTCACCACCATCCAGCCGGGGCCCTACCCCTGGCGCAACCACCTCAACGCCTGGCGTCCGGCCCACATCCACTTCTCGATGTTCGGGACGGCGTTCACGCAGCGGCTGGTGACGCAGATGTACTTCCCGAGCGACCCGCTGTTCCCGTACGACCCGATCATCCAGTCGGTGACGGACGACGCGGCCCGGCAGCGCCTGGTCGCGACCTACGACCACGGCCTGTCCGTGCCGGAGTTCTCGATGGGCTACCACTGGGACATCGTGCTGGACGGCCCGAACTCCACCTGGCTCGAAGAAGGACGCTGACCTGCCATGACGAAGATCGACACGAGCAGCCCGGAGAACGTGCTGCCCACGCCGTCGCACACGGTCGGCCCCTTCTACGGGTACGCGCTGCCGTTCCGCGGCGGCGAGGACATCGCGCCCCTCGGGCACCCGGACACGGTCACGGTCCACGGATACGTCCTCGACGGCGAGGGCACACCGCTGCCCGACGCCCTCGTGGAGCTGTGGGGCGCCGATCCCGACGGAAACGTGTCCACGACCGACGGTTCGATCCGCCGCGATCCGGCGACCGGTGACTACCTCGGCCGCAACGGCGTGGAGTTCACCGGCTGGGGCCGGATCCAGACGGACACCAACGGGCACTGGTACGCGCGGACGCTGCGGCCCGGCGTCCGTGGCGGCGGCGCGCCCTACATCAGCGTGTGCGTGTTCGCGCGCGGGCTGCTGGTGCACCTCTTCACCCGGATCTACCTGCCGGGCGACGACGCGGCGCTCGCCGCCGACCCGCTGCTCACCCGGGTGGGCGAGCGACGCGACACGCTGATCGCCGCCGACGAGGGCCGGGGGACCTACCGTTTCGACATCCGCCTTCAGGGAGAGGGCGAGACGGTCTTCCTGGAGTTCCGGTGACAACAGTGGATCACGACGGCGGTGACGTCGGGCTGCTCGGTCCCGGGTGGTCCGGTTCCGCCGCCGCAGCCGCGACGAGCGACGGCGCGTACCTGCGGGCGCTGCTCGACGCGGAAGCGGCCCTCACCCGGGCCCAGGCCGCCCTGGGGCTGGTCCCGGCCGAGGCCGCGACGGCGGTGACCGAGGCGGCCGACCCCGGCCGCTACGACGTCGGCGCCCTCGCCGAGCGGGCCCGTGGCGGCGGCAACCCGGTCATCCCGCTGGTCGCCGATCTGACGAAGGCGGTCGGCGCGGAGTACGGGCCCTACGTGCATCGGGGTGCGACCAGCCAGGACGTCATGGACACGGCGACGATGCTGGTCGCCGCCCGCACCCTGGACCTCGTGCTCGCCGACCTCGGACGTACCGAGCAGGCGCTGGCCCGGCTGGCCGCCGAGCACCGCGACACACCGATGCCGGGCCGCACGCTCACCCAGCACGCCGTCCCGACGACCTTCGGGCTGAAGGCGGCCGGCTGGCGCTCGCTGGTCCTGGACGCCCGGGACCGCGTGACCCCGGTCCGGGAGTCCCTGCCCGCCCAACTCGGCGGCGCGGCAGGCACGCTGGCCGCCTTCGGGGCGTACGGGGCGGAGCACGCCGAGGAGCTGCCGACCGCGTACGCCCGTGAACTGGGCCTCGCCGCCCCCTTGTTGCCCTGGCACACGCTGCGGACGCCGATCGCCGATCTCGCCGGGTGTCTCGCCTTCGCGGCCGGGGCGCTGGGGAAGATCGCCGCGGATGTGCTGACCTTGTCCCGTACCGAGATCGGCGAGGTCTCCGAGGGCAGCGGGGGCGGTTCCTCGGCGATGCCGCACAAGGCCAACCCCGTGCGCTCGACGCTGATCGCGGCGGCCGCACGGCGGGCCCCGCAGCTCGCGGCCGTCCTGTACGGCTCGATGGTCGCGGAGGACGAGCGGCCGGCCGGTGCCTGGCACGCCGAGTGGGAGCCGTTGCGGGATCTGCTGCGGACCGTGGGCGGTGCGGCGCGGGACGCGGCGGAGCTGGCGGCGGGGCTGCGGGTGCGTCCGGAGGCGATGCGCCGGAACCTCGACCTCACCAACGGGCTGATCGTCTCGGAGCGGCTCTCTGCCGAGCTGGCCCCCGTGCTCGGCCGGGCCCGCGCCAAGGAGCTGCTCACCGAGCTGGCCCGCCGCACCCACACCGAGCACCGAGCACTGCGTGAACTCCTTGCCGAGGAGCCTGACTTGAAGGACATCGAGCTCGACGACCCGACCGATCCCGCCCGCTACACCGGTTCCGCCGGTGTGCTCACCGACCGTGCTATGGAGCGACGTTGACCGAGAACCTCCTCAACCACCGCGTCGAGGGCCCCGCTTCGGCTCCCCCGCTGCTCCTCGGGCCGTCGCTCGGCACCTCGTACGCCCTGTGGGACGCCGTGGCGCCCGAACTGTCCGCCGCGCACCGGGTGGTGCGCTGGAACCTGCCGGGGCACGGCGGTTCGGCACCCGATCTGATCAAGGCGGGGGCGACCGTCGGCGACCTCGCCGGCCTGGTGCTCGCGCTCGCCGACTCGCTCGGCATCGAGCGGTTCGCGTACGCGGGGGTGTCACTGGGCGGTGCCGTGGGGCTGCACCTGGCCGTCCACCACCCCGACCGGCTGGAGAACCTGGCGGTGATCTGCTCCTCGGCCCACTTCGGCGGTTCCAAGCCATGGGAGGAACGGGCCGAGCGGGTGCGCCGGGAGGGCGTGGCGTGGCTGGCGGAGAACGCCGGCTCCCGCTGGTTCACCCCGGGCTTCACCGTGCCCCGGCTGGTCGAGGACCAGCGGGCGGCGGACCCGGAGGCGTACGCCTCCTGCTGCGACGCGCTGGCCGCCTTCGACCTGCGGGACCGGCTCGGCGAGATCGCCGTCCGCACCCTGCTGATCGCCGGCCGGCAGGATTCCGCGACCCCGCCGCCGCATCTGCGGGAGATCGCGGACGCGGTGCCGTCGTCCACGCTGGTCGAACTGCCGGGCGCCGCGCATCTGGCGCCCGCGCAGTGCCCCGAGGCCGTCCTCACCGCGCTCCGCTCCCACCTCGACGGCGGCGCCGGGCGCGGGATGGCGGTACGCCGCGAAGTGCTCGGGGACGCCCATGTCGACGGCGCCCAGGCCCGGCAGACGCCTTTCACGGCCCGCTTCCAGGACTTCATCTCGCGCTACGCCTGGGGCGAGATCTGGACCGACCCCACTCTCTCCCGCCGTGAACGCAGCATGATCACCCTCACCGCGCTGGTCGCCCACGGTCACTACGACGAGCTGGCCATGCATGTACGGGCCGCCCGGCGCAACGGGCTGACGCCGGAGGAGATCGGCGCGGTGCTGCTGCAGACGGCCGTGTACTGCGGGGTGCCGGCGGCGAACTCGGCGTTCGCGACGGCGCAACGGGTGCTGGCGGAAGAGGAAGGGTGACCCTGCCGGTCGTACCTCCAGCGTCACCACCCACCCGGCGCCGTCCCGCGCCTAGGCTGGCGGCATGTCCACTGTTCTGATCACCGGTGCCACCTCCGGGCTCGGCCGGTACGTCGCCTTCGAACTGGTCCGCTCGGGACACGTCGTCCTCGCGCACGGCCGCGACCCGGGCCTTACCGAGCGGCTGGTCGAGGAACTGCGCACCGAGGGCGACGCGGAGGGGTTCGTCGCGGACCTGGCCTCGCTGGCCCAGGTCCGCGAACTGGGCCAGCGGGTCGCCGACGCGCATCCCGACCTGGACGTGCTGGTCAACAACGCGGGCGTCGGCGCCGGCACCCCCGGTTCGGGCCGCGAACTGAGCATGGACGGCCACGAGTTGCGCCTGGCTGTCAACTACCTGGCCCCGGTGACCCTCACCCACGCCCTCCTCCCGGTACTGCGCACGCACACCCCCGCCCGCATCGTGAACGTCGGCTCGGCGGGCCAGGAGCCGCTGGACTTCGACGACCCCGAATTCACCCGCGGCTACCAGGGCTTCGCCGCGTACTGCCGTGCCAAGTTCGCCTTGGCGGCCCACACCTTCACTTTGGCGGATGAGTTGGCGGGCACGGGAGTCTCGGTGAACGTCCTGCACCCGGCGACCTTCATGGACACGGCGATGGTGAGGGAGGGAGGAGTGGCGCCGTGGAGCACGGTGGCGGACGGTGCGCCGGGGGTACTGGCCCTGGCGACACGTGACTTGGGAACGGGTGGCTACTTCGACGGCACGAGCAGGGCGCGAGCGCACGAGGCGACGTACGACCGAGAGGTACAGAAACGCCTCTCAGCGGTAACTGATCAACTCCTCGCGCTATAGCGCCCCTTCTTTTTTGGGGGCGCGGGGAACTGCGCGACAAGCCCCCACGCACCCGCACCCTTCAACGCAACCCCCGCCCCGTGTCCAGAACCTCCCGAGCCTGAGCAACCAGCCCATCGGCTCCACACGACCGAGCCAACGCCAGCCCCCTGTTCAGCTCGGCCACCGACCGCGCGGCGATCCCGTACTCGACCCGCGCCGCCGCATGCTCGTACTGGCAGGGCGACGCCTCCAGATAAGCCACCGCCTGCGAAGCCAGCCGCACCTGCCGCTGTCCGGTCTCCAGCGCGGCAGCGCACCGCAACGCCTCGCCGATCGCGGTGTCCGTGCCGAACCGCTCGGCCTGCCGCCGCGCGTCGCCCGCCAGTTGCGCCGCCCGCGCCGGGTCCTCGCTCGCCAGGGCCCGGGCCAGGTCGAGTGCCCAGGGCACGACCACGGGGTTGAAGTGGCCGCGCGCGGCGGCCGCCTTCTCCGCCGCCTCCAGTTCGTTCACGGCCTCCTTCGTGCGGCCGACGGCGAGCAGCAGCCGGCCGCGCACCGACCGCGGGTCCGGCATGACGATGGTGGAGGGGTACGGCGGTGCGAAGCCGTACTGTTCGGCGGTCTCCCAGGCCTGCTGGACATGGCCGCGGGCGAGCAGCGTGTCGACGAGGTTGCAGGTGGCGGTCCAGTACAGGGGCAGCCGGCGGCCGACCCGCTCGGCGATCCGCAGGGACTCCCGCAGGGAGGTCTCCGCGTCCCGCAGCCGGCCGCGCCTGCGGTGGCCGAGGCCGACGTAGGCATGGGCGAGGGCCAGGTGGCCGCCGCTCCAGCCGGAGGACTCGTAGGCGCGCAGGGCCTCGTTGTACAGGCTCTCCGCGCGGTCGAGGCGGTCGGTGTAGACGTAGGAGTTGGCGAGCATCAGCAGGAGTTCGATGCCCCACTCGGTGTCGGTCCAGCCGAGGCCGGGCGCGAGCCGGCCGTTGACGAGGGCTCGGTCGCACAGTTCGACGACCTCTTCGGCGCTCTCGCCCTGGATCAGCAGGTCGAAGCCGCGCAGCATGAGCAGGGCGCGCTCGGAGTTGTCGCGGCCGGTGCAGGTGGCGGCGAGGTCGGCGAGCCGTTCGGAGCGGCGCGGGGAGACGGCCTCGCCCGCGATGCCCTCCCACATGAACTGGACGGCCTGGAGCCGGAGTCTGGCGGGTCCTTCCTCGTGCCGGGCGGCCTCCGCCTCGACCGTGCGGACGGCTTCCTCCAGCTGGTCGTTGTGGAGGAGGGCCTGGGAGAGCCGGAAGACGGCGTCCACGCGTTCGGGCCCGGCGAGGCCGGACATGCCGAGCGCGCTCTGCAGATGGCCGATGGTGACGGCGGGCTTGGTGAGGAGGGTGGCACAGCCCAGTTCGTAGAGCACGCGGGCGTGGACCTCGGGGACGGGCGGTTCGAGGAGAGCGCGTTCGAGGCAGCGGCGGGCCGCGTCCGGGGCGCCGACGGCGAGGTGTTCCTTGGCGGCGTCACGCAGCTGTTCGACGAGTTCCTCGTCGTCGTCCGGGTGCACCTTCAGCAGATGGCGGGAGGCCTCGGCGATGCCGCGGCCGTCGTCGATGACGATCTGGGCGGCGATGCCGTGCATGGCGGTGCACATCGCGGGCGGGATGGAGTTGTAGACGGCGGTGGCGATCAGCGGGTGGACGAACTCCAGGTCGCCGGTGTCGGACCGGGAGCCGGCCGGGTCGGGCTCGGTGAGGATACGGGCGCTGCACAGCAGTTCGGCACAGCGCTCGGCGTCGTCCACGGCCATGCTGGCGAGCTGGGCGACGAGGCCGACGGAGATGCCGGTGCCGAGGATGGCGGCGGCCCAGGCGAACCGGGTGGCGTCGACGCCGAGGCCTTCGAGGCGGGTGACGAGGCCGCCGCCTCTGGCCGAGCGGTTGAGGGCGCGCAGTTCGCCGGCCCGGGACTCGACGGGTTCGACCTCGCTGTCCTGGACCTTGGCGAGGAGTTCGACGGTCTCGTAGGGGTTGCCGCCGGTGACGGCCCAGACCTCGCGGCAGAACGGGGCGTCGGCGTGCTCGCCGAGGGTGGCACGGGTGAGACCGGCGGTGGCGTCCGGGGTGAGGGCGCTGATGGTGCGGACCGGGCGGCCGGCCGCGGCGGCCACGGCGTCGAGGTAGCGGGCGCTGTCGCCGTTGACCTCGCCGGGGCGGCGGGCCACCAGGACCAGCACGGACAGATCGTCCAGGCGTTCGACGAAGGCGGCGAGCCAGGCCAGGGTCTCCTGGTCGGCCCAGTGCGCGTCGTCGATCAGCAGGACCAGCGGCCAGTCGCGTTTGGCGAGCCGGCGGACGGCGGCGACCAGGCCGTCGCAGACGCCCTGCGGGTCGGCCAGGCGGTCTCCGGGGTCCGTGATGCCGAGGGCGGGTCCGGCGATGTCGTACCAGTCGCCGAGGTACTCCCGGGCCTCCTCGGGCAGCAGGGAGACCAGGGCGGGCTGTAACAGCTGCCGTACGACGTGGAAGGGCACGCTGCGC
The DNA here is from genome assembly GCF_019091475.1 of Streptomyces sp. GbtcB6. Lineage (NCBI taxonomy): Bacteria > Bacillati > Actinomycetota > Actinomycetes > Kitasatosporales > Streptomycetaceae > Streptomyces > Streptomyces sp. GbtcB6. The sequence continues at coordinate 125,697 of NZ_JAGXJL010000021.1, forward strand.
AGCGTCTCGACGCCGCGGGTGGACCAGACGGTGCAGCCCCGGCGTTCGGCGATGCGGCGGGTCTCGGCCAGCAGCGCGGTCTTGCCGAGCCCGGCCTCGCCGCGCAGCACCAGCAGGTTCCCCGAGGTGGAATGGTCTGCGCCCAGGGCGTCGAGCGCCTCGGTGATGGCGGCGATCTCCTCCTCGCGCTCCCAGAGGGGAGCCGAGGCGCCTCCCGGGAGCTGCTCCTCCGTCATCCCGTTACCTCCCCAAGTCGCCCGAACGACGTACAGACCACGAGCGTAGCCGTCCGGTTGGCTGTCCGGAGGCGGGTCCGGGCAGCTGTTGCCGCGACGGGTGAATGTGGGTACGCCCGGGCGACGCGGGACGGCCCCGACCTGCCGCTGTGCAACGAACGGACCGTCAACGGGCAGGGACATGAGGCTGACTTTCGAAGATCGGGCAGTGCGCGAGCGGAACCGGTCCCTCCGGGCGCTGGCGGCGGGCTCGGTGGGCAACTTCATCGAGTGGTACGAGTTCGGTGTCTACGGCTATGTGGCGACCGTCGTCGCCGAGCGGTTCTTCACCCCGGCGGGCGGGAGTGCGGCCGAGGGGCTGGTGCGTACGTACGCCTCGTTCGGGCTGGCGTTCTTCTTCCGTCCGCTGGGCGCGGCCCTGTTCGGCCGGCTGGCGGACCGGCTCGGCCGGCGGCCGGTGCTGATCCTGGTGGTGGCACTGATGACGGGCGCGACGGCGCTGATCGGGGTGCTGCCGACGTATGCTCAGGCGGGTGCGCTCGCGCCGTGGCTGCTGACGTTCCTGAGGGTGGTTCAGGGGTTGTCGGCGGGCGGGGAGTTCGGGGGCGCGGTGGCGATGCTGACCGAGTTCGCGCCGCCGGGCCGGCGGGGGCTGTACGGGGCGTGGCAGTCGTTCACGGTGGCGTTGGGGCTGCTGGGCGGGGCGGGGGTGGCGGTGGGGCTGTCCGTGCTCCTGACGGCGGACCAGTTCGGTTCCTGGGGGTGGCGGCTGCCGTTCCTGCTGGCGTTGCCGCTGGGTGCGCTGGCGCTGTGGCTGCGGATCGGGCTGGACGAGACACCGGAGTTCCGGGAGCCGGCCGTGGGCGCCGTGCGGGTGCCGGTCGGGGCGATCGCGCTGGCCGCCGCCCGGGTGATGGGCTGGTCGGCGGCCGGGTACACCTTCCTGGTGGTGCTGCCGTCGTACCTCCAGGCCGCGCTGCACACCGGCTTCCGGCAGGCGCTGCTGGCCACCGTGGTGGCGAACCTGGGGTTCGCGGCGGCGATCCTGCCGGCGGGGCTGCTCAGTGACCGGGTGGGGCGGCGGCCGGTGATGCTGGCGGGCGCCGGGCTCGTGGTGCTGCTGGCGCTGCCCCTGCTCGGCCTCCTCCAGGACCCGGGGGCCTCGGCCGCCGTGAAGGGGGCGGGACTGTGCGGTGCGGGTGCGGTGGTGGGGCTGATGGCCGGACCGGGGCCCGCGATGCTGGCCGAGATGTTCCCGGCGCGGGCCCGCTGCACGGGCCTCGGACTCGCCTACGCGCTGTCCAATGCCGTGTTCTCGGGCTGTGCGGGCCTCATCATCACGGAGGCGGTGCGGCGCACCGGGAATCTGGACGTTCCGGGCTACTACGCGGCGGCGACCTGCGCGGTCAGCGTGCTCGCGCTGCTCGGGTCGCCCAGAACGAAGGCGGGTTGAGACATTGCTGGTGATCGGCCTGATGTCCGGGACGTCGTACGACGCGGTGGACGCGGCGGCGGCCGAGCTGCGGCTGCTGGACGGCACGCTGCTGCTGAAGCCACTGGGGATGGTGAGCACGCCGTACGACGAGGAGTTGCGCGAGGCGCTCGCGGGGGCGCTGCCGCCGGCCGCCGTGCCGCTGGCGCGGGTGTGCCTGCTGGACACCCGGATCGGACAGGCGTTCGCGGCGGCCGCGGTCCGGGCGAACCGTGAACTGTGCAGTGGACGGGCCGAGTTGGTGGTCTCGCACGGGCAGACCGGCTACCACTGGGTGGACGCCGGCCGGGTGCACGGCACCCTGCAGCTCGGGCAGCCGGCGTGGATCGCGGAGGCGACGGGGCTGCCGGTGGTCGCCGACCTGCGGTCGAGGGACGTGGCCGCCGGGGGCCAGGGCGCTCCGCTGGTGAGCCTGGTCGACCTGCTGTGGCTGCGGGGACGGCCGGGGACGCCGGTGGCGCTGAACATCGGCGGGATCGCCAACCTCACCGCGCCCGACGGCACGGCCTTCGACACCGGGCCCGGGTGCGCGCTGCTGGACGCGGCGGTCCGGGAGTTCACCGGCGGGCGTCTGACGTACGACGTGGACGGGGCGCTGGCGGCGCGCGGCCGCCCGCACGGACCGCTGCTCGAAGAGCTGCTGGCGGAGCCGTACTACGCGCTGCCCGCGCCGAAGACGACCGGCAAGGAACTGTTCCACGCCGGGTACTGGCGGGCGCCCGCCGGGATCTGCGCCGAGGACGCGCTGGCGACCCTGACCCTGCTGACGGCGCGGACGGTGGCGGACGCGGTGCGGGGCGCGGCGGCGACGGAGGTGATCGCGTCGGGCGGCGGCACCCGCAACCCGGTGCTGATGCGGATGCTCGGCGACCTCCTGCCGGAGATCCCGGTGCGCGTCTCCGACGAGCTCGGTCTGCCCGCGGCGGCGAAAGAGGCGTACGCCTTCGCGGTCCTCGGCTTCCTCACCGCACACGGCATCGCGGGCACGGTCCCGACCGCCACCGGCGCCCGCCACCCGAGCGTCCTGGGCTCTCTGACCCCCGGCCGGAACGGCCTGCGCCTGCCCCCGCCGGCACCGGGGCCGCCGGTGCGGCTGCGAATCGAATGAAGTGTGCCGGATCCTCTCATCCGACTTTCACCGATGCCTCATACGGTAGGGGGCATGACGCAGGTGACTCCTCCCGGGTGGTACCCCGATCCCGGGCAGACAAGTGACGGTCCGGCCACCGAACGCTGGTGGGACGGCAAGGCCTGGACGGAGCAGACCCGGCCCGCCGGGTCGGCCGCCGACTGGGGTCCCCCGCCGCAGCCGCCGGCCGACGGGGCCCACCCGGCCGACGGGGCCCACCCGGCGTACCCGGCGTACCCGGCCGACGGGGCGTACCCCGCGTACCCGGGTTATCCGGGGTATCCGGCGCCGCCGGCGACCGGTAAGCGCGGGCTGCGTACCGGCGTTGCCGTCGGCATCGCCGTGGCGGTCCTCGCCGCCATCGGGGTGGGCGCGTGGGCGCTCACCGGCGACGGCGGCGACAGCGGCAACCAGCAGGCCTCGCAGCAGGGTTCGGGCGGCCAGGGCGGTCCCGAGGGGCAGAACGGCGGGCAGGGCTTCCCGTTCGGCGGGTCGGGCGGCAGCTCGGGTTCCGGTGGCACCGGCGGGGGCGCGTCGCCGTCGCCTGGCCAGTCCGAGGCGCCGAAGGTCAAGGGCGGCGGCACGGTGTCGGACTCGATCAACGCCATCAGCATCCCGGTGCCGGACGGCTGGACCGGGCAGGCGCTGAGCTACGGCGCCAACGTCAGCTCCGACGACTCCTACAAGTGCCCGGGCGAGACCTCTCAGACCTGCACCGCCGGCGGTGCCTACTCGGCGCCCGCGCTGGTGCTGGGCACCAAGGGGACCACGGCCGAGGCGGTCGCCAAGGCGGACATCTCGGCCAACGCCACGGAGTCGTACGGGGGCAAGACCTACGGCTCGATCACCTCGCACGAGGTGCTCGCCTCCAAGGCGGTCACCGTGGCCGGGCAGAAGGGGTACATGGTCCGCTGGAAGGCGATCACCAGCAAGGGCGCCGACGGCTACGTCGAGTCGCTGGCCTTCCCGTCGCCCGCGAACTCCGCGCAGATCGTGGTGGTCCGGTTCGGCGTCGACGTCGGCCAGAAGGAGTCGATCATCGACACGATCACCAGTGGCATCAAGGTGTCCTCGGGCAGCGGCAGCGGTTCGAACGTCTGACCCGGTCTGACCCGGTCGGTCTGACCCGGCCCGGTCCCGGAGAAGCAGTCGGCCGGGTGGAGCGCCCCTCCGCTCAAAGGGGCACCCCACCCGGCCGGGGGTGCGCGCCGCCCCCGTCCCCACGGTGCGGCGCGAGCAGGTCACCGTCCGGTCATCCCGTGGACGGCGGCCTGGGTCCTAGGTCAGTCCGAGTGCGGGCAGCGCGACCGCCTCCACGAAACGGACGAGATAGTCGGCATCGGCGTACTCGCCGGTGAGCACGGGCCGTACCCGCAGGACGCCGAACATCATGGCGGGCACGTAGTCCAGCGCGGGATGCCCCTCGGGCACCTCGCCGCGCGCGACACCGCGGTACAGGATCTCCTGGAGCGCGGCGATCTCGGGTTCCACGAGCGCCTCGCGCAGCGCCTGCGCCAGTTCCTCGTCCGAGTGCACCGCGTGCCCCAGGGCCGCGAGCAGCTTGGTGTCCTTGCGTGACCAGTCGCCCGCGGTCCGTGCCACCTCGCGCAGGTCCTCGGCGAGGGACCCGGTGTCGATGCCGACGAAGCGCACCTCGCGGTTGGCCCGCAGCGCGGCCGCGACGAACTGCGGCTTGGTCTTCCACTGCCGGTAGAGCGTGGACTTGCTGCAGCGGGTGCTGGCGGCGATCCCCTCCATGGAGACGGAGTCGTAGCCGCACTCGCGGATCTGTTCGAGCACGGCGTCGAAGAACTCCCGCTCACGCTCCGGCGTGATCTTGGAGCGGCGCGAGGCGGCGACCATGTCCGGTCCGTCCGCGGCCTGCGACGTCATGTGCCCTGCTCCTCACTCGTTCATCACGTTCGGATCACTTCCGCCCCGCCCTCCGTTCGGCCGGCGCGGAAACCTACAACCAGTGTGGCCTACGTCTATCGATACGCCACTGTACCGGTACTCGACCGTATCGGTACAGTGGCGTATCGGTACGCTTTCGTATCGAAGAGTTCGGGCCACCGCCCGGGACTCGGCACAGCACCACCGTCAGTGAGGGGGCCTGGGATGAGATCCCAGTCCGAGCCTGCTTCAGCGGAGCCGGGCGCGATAGCCCGGCCGCCGCTCGTCCGTGAGCTCCTGCTCGTCGCAGGGCTCTTCCTCGTCTACAAATTCGGGCGCCAACTGGCCACCGGCCATACGGCCGAGGCCCTGCACAACGCGCACCGGATCTGGGACCTGGAACGGACGCTGCACCTGCCCTCGGAGGACGACGTGCAGTCCGCACTGCTGCACGGCGACACCCTCGTCCACCTGGCCAACACCTACTACGCGACCGTTCATTTCCCGGCCACGCTCGCCTTCCTGGTCTGGCTCTACCTGCGGCGGCCCGCGCACTACGTCTGGGCCCGCCGGGTCCTCGCCCTGGTGACCGCGGCCGCCCTGGTGCTCCCGTTCACGTTCCCGCTGGCGCCGCCCCGGATGCTGGCCGCGACCCGCCTCGTCGACACGGCCCGGGTCTACGGCCCCTCCGTCTACGGCCCGCCCTCCAGCGACCACCTCTCCAACCAGTTCGCGGCGATGCCCTCGCTGCACTTCGGCTGGGCCCTGATGGTGGCGATCGGCCTGATCGTCGCCACCCGCTCACGCTGGCGCTGGCTGTGGCTGCTGCACCCCGCGATCACCCTTCTCGTGATCGTCGGCACCGCCAACCACTACTGGCTGGACGCGATCGTCGCCACCGCGATGCTCGGCGTCGCCCTGGCCCTGATCCACCCGCCGCACCGCACGGCCACGACGGCCGGGCGCGGCACCCGGCACCTCGTCGCCGAGGAGCCCGCACTGGTGGGGGCGGGACGATGAGCGCCGCGGCCCTGATCGCCGTCGCCCTCTCCCTGGTCTCGGCCGTCGCCTACGCGGCCGCCGCCGTCGCCCAGGAGCGCCTCGCCTCCAAGTCCGACGGCGCGGGCCTGCTGCGACTGCTCGGCTCCGGCTCCTGGTGGGCGGCGGTGGGCCTGAACGCCGGCGCCGCCCTCCTGCACGTCGTCGCCCTCAAGTACGGCCCGCTCACCCTCGTCCAGCCGCTGGGCGCGCTCACCCTCGTCGCGGCCGTGCCGATGGGCGCGCGGGTGGCCGGCCGCCGGGTCACCGCGACGGAGTGGCGGGGCACCGCCCTGACCCTGCTCGGCCTCGGCGCCCTCCTGGTCACGGCTTCGGGCCCCGCACCCCATCAGGTGCTGAGCCTCACCGAGGCAGTGACGGTGGCCGGTACGACGGCCGCCCTGATCGGCGTCCTGTCCCGCCCCGGCACCCGCCCGGGCCTGCGCCACGCGACCGCGTCCGGCTTCGCCTCGGGCGTCGCCTCGGCCCTCACCCAGACGGTGACGGTGGCGGCGACGGACCGCTCGGGCCCGGCCCTGAGCGTCGAGGTGATCGTGGTGGCCCTGCTGGTCGCCGCGTTCGCGGTCGGCGGCCTGCTGCTCTCCCAGACGGCCTACCGGGGCGGCCTGGGCGCCCCACTTGCAGTGGTCACCCTGTCCAACCCGATGGCGGCCGCGGTCATCGGCCTGACCCTCCTGGGCCAGGGCCTGCAAGGCGGTGTGTGGGGCGTCCTGCTCGCACTGACGGGCGCGGGCCTGGCCTCATGGGGCGTGGTCCTGCTCACCCGGGTGACACCGCCGACCCCGGTCATCGAACTGGACGACGACGAACACCCGGTGGCAGCAGTCCTGGCCCTGGACCCGACCTTGCTCCCCCGACAAACACCGAAGCCGAAAAAACTCACGGCCCTGTAGCGCGCCCCAAAGGGGCGCGGGGAACTGCGCGACCAGCCACGAACCACCCGCAGCCGCCTGACAACAGTCCCCCACGCCCCCTCAGGCGCATCTCACACCGTGATGATCGCCGGGTCGCTGACCCCGGGCTCGCCGTTCTCCACGTGCCCCGCGAACCGCCGCACAAAGCTCGCGTCCGCCTCGGACGTGACCGTCAGGTCGTACCACCGCTCGCTGTGGTTGAGGTGGACGATGTGCGTCACGGTGGCCCCGGCGCGCACCGTGAACGTACGCCCCCGGCCGCCGTACCCGTCGGCCACCTTCAGCTTCACCGTGCCGCTGCCCCTGTTGGTGAAGGTCAGCTCGATGTCGTCGCCGTGCGGCCGGGCGGTGACCTCGGGTCCCGCCACCTTGCCGGGGCCCTGGAAGGTGCGCAGGAAGCCGTTCGGGCCGTGCACGGTCAGGTCGTACGAGCCGCCCGAGTACACCGAGTTCCAGGTGTCGGAGACGGACTTGCCGGCCTCGGTGGTGTAGCTCCAGGGGCCGTCGGTGCGGTTGTTGGAGGTGACCAGGAAGGCGGCGCCGGCCTGTGCGCCCGACGCGAAGGTGAGCGTGAACTTCCCGGCCGCCGCGTCCAGCGAACCGTCCACCAGCGGGGCGTACTTGAGCGGCCGGGTCGGCCGCGAGCCGCGCTCCTGCTTGGGCAGCGCCGGGTTCGCGGGCGGGGTGGGCACGTAGTCGGGGTGGCGGTTGCCGTCCGGCGGCCGGTAGCCGTCCGTGGACGGCAGCGCGACCGGCTTGGTGTCCTTGCGGGAGAAGTCGAACGCGGCGGTCAGGTCACCGCTGACGGCGCGCCGCCAGGGCGAGATGTTCGGCTCGTGGACGCCGAAGCGGGCCTCCATGAACCGGATGATCGAGGTGTGGTCGAGCGTCTCGGAGCAGACGTAGCCGCCCTTGCTCCACGGGGAGACGACCAGCATCGGGACGCGCTGGCCGAGGCCGTAGGCGCCGGCGGGGTGGCTCGCGTTGCCCGCGAAGAGGTCCAGGGCCGGGTCGACCGTGGACTTGCCCTGCGCCGCGGAGGACGGCGGGAACGGCGGGATCAGGTGGTCGAAGAAGCCGTCGTTCTCGTCGTACGTGACGAACACGGCCGTCTTCGCCCACACCGCGGGGTCGGCGATGAGCGCGTCGAGGACCTGGGAGACGTACCAGGCGCCGTAGTTGGCGGGCCAGTTGGGGTGCTCGGTGAAGGCCTCGGGGGCGACGACCCAGGAGATCTGCGGCAGCTTGCCGGCCTTGACGTCGGCCTTCAGCTGGTCGAAGAAGCCCTCGCCCTTGGTCGCGTCGGTGCCGGTGCGGGCCTTGTCGTACAGCGGGTCGCCGGGCTGGGCGTTCTGGTACTGCGTGAAGTAGAGCAGCGAGTTGTCGCCGTAGTTGCCGCGGTAGGCGTCCTGGATCCAGCCCCAGCCGCCGGCCGCGTCCAGGCCGTCGCCGACGTCCTGGTAGATCTTCCAGGAGACGCCCGCCTTCTCCAGGCGCTCCGGGTAGGTCGTCCAGCTGTAGCCGGCCTCGTCGTTGCCGAGGACCGGGCCGCCGCCCTGGCCGTCGTTGCCCGTGTAACCCGTCCACATGTAGTAGCGGTTCGGGTCGGTGGAGCCCATGAACGAGCAGTGGTAGGCGTCGCAGATCGTGAAGGCGTCGGCGAGCGCGTAGTGGAACGGTATGTCGTCCCGGTTCAGGTACGCCATGGTCGTGGTGCCCTTGGCCGGCACCCACTTGTCGTACTTGCCGGCGTCGACGGCGGTGTGCGTGTCGTTCCAGCCGTGCGGGAGGTCCTGGATGAAGGCGAGGCCCAGGTCGTCGGCGTCCGGGTGGAAGGGCAGGATGTCCTTCGTGCCGTCCGACTGCTTCCACACGGACTTGTTGTTCTGGGTGACCGGACGGGGGTCGCCGAAGCCGCGGACGCCGCTGAGGGTGCCGAAGTAGTGGTCGAACGACCGGTTCTCCTGCATCAGGACGACGATGTGCTCGACGTCCTCGATCGACCCGGTGCGGTGGTTCGCGGGCAGTGCGGCGGCGCGCTGGATGCTGCTGGACAGCGCGGTGAACGCCGTGGTGGCGCCCGCGAGTTGGAGGAATCGGCGCCGATTTACTTCGGGCATGGGTGAGCGACCTCTCATCCTGACGCACGGGTTGGCCGGAACAGGGCGGATTGTGCGCGGTGCGAGTGTTCCAAGGGCATCGAACGTCAGGGAAGGGTCGGGTGTCGCGGATGTGAAAGTCGGCGGTACGTGAGGTAGGTAATCGGTAAGGAGACGGCGCCGGCCGCGGCGGGGGGCGGTGACCGCGGCCGGCCGCCGGGCCTCAGCTGATGAAGGAGCCCGCGGCGCAGGCGCTCTCCGTCACCCACTGGTGGGACAGGATGTTGTCGTTCATGGAGTGACCATCGGTGAAGTGGTCCCGGGTGAGGTCGTCCACGTAGAGCTCGCCCGGCTTCAGGCAGCCGTAGCCGCCCGCGTAGTTGGCGTAGTAGTAGAAGGCGACGACGTCCTTGCCGCCGACGTAACCGCTGTTCATCACGGAGGAGGCGGCGTTGCCGGCGCCGGCCTGGAAACCGCCGGAGTTGTCGTTCCAGTTGACGTCGTTGCCCGCGGTGACGCCGAGCAGGCCGCCCGCGCAGTCCCAGTCCTTCCAGGCGCGCACGTTGCCGTCGCGGCCCGGCCACTGCGCGTTGCAGCCGGCGGAGGCATGGGCGGTCGCCGGCACGGCGAAACCGACGGCCGCGAGGGCCAGCGTGGTGAGGGCGAGGGTCATTTTGCGCATGATGAATCCCGTTCTGCCTCGTCGGAGGCGGGTCGGTGGGGGAGAGGGCCGCGGCGGGCGCCGCGGAGTCATGGGGTCGCGGCAGGTGTCAGGTGCGGGCGGGCACGATCTGCTCGGCGCGCTCCAGCGCCTTGAGGCGCACCTGCCGGTAGGCGTCCAGCCGGGCGCCGTACTCGCCGTCCAGCTGGGCCAGATAGTGGGCCTCGCGGTCCTGGCCCACGGACTTGAGGGAGACCTCGCGGGCACAGGTGGCGTCGGCGACCGCGATCCGGGTCTCGACGGCGAAGCTCCTGGCCTCCTCGGCCCGGGTCTGGACCGCGGGGTGCTCCCGGGTGGACTGCCGGGCCGCGTCCGGGTCCGGGTAGGGGTGGCCGGCCCGCTTCATGCAGCCGGACCACGCGTGCACGGCGGCGGTGAACCGCCGGTCGTGCAGCAGCTTGCCGACGTAGAGCGGGCGCAGGTTGCTCGCCGTGGTGTCGAGCCGGAACCAGGTCTGCGGATCGCCGTACAGCTGCCGCTCCGCCTCGCCGTCGCAGCCGCCGGTCTGCTTGCTGACCTTGCCCCCGCCCGGGACGTCGGTGCGCAGCAGTTCGGCCTGCCGGCCGCCGTCGAGAGCGGTGTCGTACGCGGCCTTCCGGGTGGCGCTGAGGCCCTTGCGGTAGGCGCTGTTGGGGTTGCGCAGCCGGGCGCGGTCCTCCTTCGCCGCGATCCGGCTGCCGTATCCGTAGGTACGGGCCCAGCGCACGTCGTCCTGGACGTAGCCGAGCGGCCTGCTCTCGGCCAGGCTCAGCGGGCGGTCCGTCCAGTAGCGGAACCCTTGGCGGGCCATGCACCGGGCGACCAGACGCTGTTCGGCGTCCGAGACCCGCAGGTCCTCCGCGTAGGTGAGGTCGCGGACCCGGTGCGCGGCGACGGGGGCCGAGCCGTCGCCGGACGCCCGGGAGCAGCCGGTGAGGGCGAGCGCGGCCACGGCGGCGGCGCTCAGTTGCGCGGCCCTTCGGCGGAAGGCGGTGCGCTTCATCGGGTCACTCCCTGGGCGTACGGCGAACGGCTCGGTGCTTACGGGCCGTTGACGCCGCCGGCGGGGCGTTCGTATGACATGCGGCCGCGGGGAATTTCCGGCGCCACGGATTCGCCACGGATTTCGCGGCGGATCCGGGTGCGCGGTCATACGAGGGCCGGACGCCGCCCGTCTCCCGCACAGGGGCCGCTATGACCACCCACAGAAACCAGCCAACTGCGGCAGGAGGGAGAACGGCTCCCGCGGCGCCGACGGGCCAGGGCCCCGTTCGGTACACCGGGCGTCGTGGCGGTTCCGTCCGACCGGTCGGACGGAACGGTTCCGGACACGACGGCCCGGCTGTCGGTCTGCCCGGACGGTGGCCGCCGATATCGTTGTCGCCATTCGCGGGGCGGCGATCGGGGACCGATGTTCGAAGTACGTCTGCTCGGCCCGGTGGAGGTCTGGGAGGGGGGCAGGCGGGCCCCGCTCGGTGGCTCCCGGCCGCTGGCCGTCCTCGCCGCTCTCGTCGTCCATCTGGGCGAGGTGATCTCCACCGAGCGCCTGGTGGACTTCGTCTGGGACGAGGAGGCACCGGCCACCGCGGGCGCCCTGGTCGCCACCCATGTCTCCGCCGTACGCCGGGCCCTGGCCCGGGTCGGCACGGCCGAGGTGATCCGCACCCGGCCCCCGGGCTACGTCGCCGAGCTCGCCGCGGACCGGGTCGACGCCCGCCGCTTCGAGGAACTCCTCGCGGCCGGGCGGTCCCTGGGGCGCACGGAGGAGGCGGCCGACGTGCTCGCCGAGGCGCTGGGGCTGTGGCGGGGCCGGGATGCGCTGGAGGGGCTCGGCCAGTCGTTCGCCCGGATCGAGGCGGCCCGGCTCGCGGAGCTGCGGCTGGTGGCCCAGGAGGAGTCCTTCGGGCTGGCCCTGGAACTGGACCGGGCGGACGGCACCATCGCTCCGCTGCTCGCCCATGTGGCCGCGCATCCCCTGCGGGAGCGGCCGCGCGGCCAGCTGATGACGGCCCTGTTCCGCACCGGCCGGGTCTCCGACGCCCTGCGCGTCTACCAGGAGGGCCGCGCGGTGCTCCGCGACGAACTGGGCATCGACCCGGGACCGGAGCTGCGGGCGGTGCACCAGGCCGTCCTCACCCATGACACCGGCGTGCTGGGAACCGGGCGGGCCACCCGGCCGGTGCCGGCTCCCAGAAGCGGGCGGACGCGCCCCGCACCCTCCCATCTCCCGCCCGACATCGCCGACTTCGTGGGCCGGGCGGAGCAGGTCAAGTGGGCGACCGAGCTGCTGCGGGGCGTCGGCGACACCGGCCGGACCGCGCCGCCGATCGGGGTGATCTCCGGGCGTTCCGGCATCGGCAAGACGGCGCTCGCCGTGCACGTCGGCCATCGCACCGCCGACCTCTTCCCGGACGGCCGGCTGTTCGTGGACCTGCGGGCCGCCGACACCACCCCGCTGGAACCCGCCGACGCGCTGGCCCGGCTGCTGCGGGCGATGGGCGTCGACCCGGACACGCTGCCGTCCGGCGTCGAGGAGCTGACCGGCCTGTACCGCACGCACATCGGGCACCGGCGGACCCTGATCGTCCTGGACAACGCGGCCGGTGAGGCGCACCTGCGGCCGCTGCTCCCGCCGGGCCCCGGTTCGGCGGTGCTGATCACCAGCCGCCGCCGGCTGGTGGCGCTGGAGGGCGCCGCCCATCTGGACCTCGCCGTCCCGGACGAGGCCGAGGCCCTCGACCTGCTGCGCCGGGTGGCCGGGGCGGGGCGGACCGGGGCGGAGCCGGAGCGGGCCGCCGAAATCGTCGCCCTGTGCGGGCGGCTGCCGCTCGCGGTGCGGATCGCCGGTGCCCGCCTGGCGGCCCGCCCGCACTGGGCGCCCGGCCGGCTCGCCGGACGGCTGCGCGACGAGCGCCGCCGGCTCAACGAACTCAGCGCCGGGGACCTGGAGTTGCGCACCAGCCTGGAACTCGGTTACGCCGACCTCGACCCGCAGGAGCGCCGGGCCCTGCGCCGCCTCGCCCTGCTGGACCTCCCCGACTTCGCGGCCTGGATCGCCGCTCCCCTGCTCGGCATAGGGACGGAGGAGGCCGAGGAGGCCGTCGAGCGGCTGGTGGACTGCCACTTCATCGACGTGATCGGCGTGGACGGCACCGGCCTCGCCCGCTACCGCATCCACGACCTCGCCCGCGAACACGCCCGCGAGCGCTGCCTGTCCGAGGAGAGCGCCGAGGACCGCACGGCCGCCGTTCAGCGGCTGGCCGCGAGCTGGCTGGACCTCGCCCGGAAGGCCGCCGCCCGGGGCCCCGGCGGCGCGGCCCGCCACTTCCCCGAACCGGCCGCCGTCCGCCCGCTCGACCCGGAGACCGAGGAGGCGCTGCTCGCCCGGCCCGCGGCCTGGTTCGCCGCCGAGCAGGCCGGGCTGCTGGCCGCCGTGACGCACTTCGCCGACCATGGCATGGCACGCACCGCACGTGATCTCGCCGGGGCGCTGATCGCGAGTTCGGCCGCGCTGTACAACCAGTTCGACGCCTGGTCCCGGGCGCACACGGCGGCCATGGCGGCGGTGCGGCGCGGCGGGGACGTGGAGGGCGAGGCGTGGCTGCTCGCCGGGCTCGGCCAACTCCGTTACGAGCAGGACCGTTTCGAGGACTCGTACAGCTACTTCGCGGACGCGCTGCGGCTGTTCGGGGAGCGGGTGCCGGACGGGTCGGCCGTGGCACTCGCCGGGATGGGCACCGCCCGCCGTGAACAGGCCCGCTACGCGGAGGCGTTGGAGCTCCTGGAGGCGGCGCTGGAGCGGTACGGCGACACGGGCGACGTCGGCGCCCGGGCGGGGGTGCTGTACGGCATCGGCTATGTGCACCTCGAACAGGGGCACGGCCCGCGGGCCCGGGCGGCGCTGTCCGGGGCTCTCGCGCTGTACCGGGCCGCGGCCGACCTGCACGGCGAGGGACTCACCCTGCGCCTGCTGGCCCTGTGCGACCGGGCCGAGGAACGGTACGCCGACGCCGAACGCCTGCTCCGCGACGCGCTGCGACTCTTCACCGGCCTGCACGACACCTTCGGCGTGATGTACACCGAACAGGCCCTGGCCAAGGTGGAGTTGCGCACCGGGCGGACGGCGGAGGCGGGCCGGCGGCTGGCCCGCTGCCTGGCGGTGGCCCGGGAGCGCCAGGACCGGTTCGGCGAGGCGCTGGTGCTGCGCACGCTCGGGGAGCTGCGGCTGGCGGCCGGGGACACCGGCGGGGCCCGGGAGCCGCTGGAGCTGGCGGCGGCCCTCTGGGCGGAGTTGGGACTGCCGCTGTGGCGGGCCCGCACGCTGTGGGATCTGACCGTGGTGTGGTCGGCGGACGGCGAGACGGAACGGGCCCGGACGGCTCGGGCGGAGGCGCTGGAGGTGTTCCGGTCGCTGGGCGGCCGGGAGGCGCGGGAGCGGGCGGGCGACGAGGTGCCGTAGCCGGGTCTCGGGCGCGCGGGGCCTGACTGCGGCTGCAGAAGCCCTGGTGACGCGCTTGCAGGGAAGCTGCAGAGCAATTGCAGGGGGTCCGGGCACGCTGTTCTGCGTGACGGACATCATCACGCTCTCCGACTCCCGGGTCGCCGAGGTCACCGAGCAGGAGTGCGGTGAGCCACTGGTCGACCTGCGGGAGACACCCGGCCTGCGGATCGACCTCCGCCAGGCCGACGCCGACGGCAGCTACGCGCACCTGCGCCTCGGGGTGCTGCGCAGGCTGCTGCAGGCCCAGTCCCTGCTGCCCGCCGGGGTCCGGTTCCTGGTGGTCGAGGGGTTCCGGCCGCCCGACCTGCAGCGCCGCTACTTCGAGCAGTACGCGGCGACCCTGCGCGCGGCCCATCCCGACGCCGGTCCGGACCGGATCCGCGAGCTGGCCAGCGCCTACATCTCCCCGCCGGAGGTGGCCCCGCACGTGAGCGGCGGGGCGGTGGACCTGACCCTGTGCACCGCCGACGGCACCGAGCTGCCGCTGGGCACGGAGGTCAACGCCACCCCGGAGGAGAGCGCGGGCGCCTGCCGTACCGGGGCACCGAACGTCGGCGCCGAGGCGCGCGCCAACCGGGTGTTGATGGGCCGGGCGCTGACCACGGCCGGCTTCGTCAACTACCCCACGGAGTGGTGGCACTGGTCCTACGGCGACCGGTACTGGGCCCTGCTGAGCGGGGCGCCGGCCGCCCGCTACGGACCCGCCGCCACGCCCGTCCGGCCCGCCTGACCGACGGACCGGACACCTCGCCCACACCACCGACGACCAACGGGGGACGACCATGGAAAACCACGGCGGCACGTGTACGCGGGACCCGCGCGACGATGCGGACGACGCCTTCGAGCCCATGAGCCCGGACGAGTTCGACGCCGGCTTCACCGCCGACATGCCCAGACTGCGCAGACGGCTGCTCGCCCTGACCGGCAACCCGTACGACGCCGACGACCTCCTCCAGGAGACGTACCTGCGGCTCTCCCGGCGGGCCCGGGCCAGGAACCTGACGCCCCAGCAGCATCCGTACGCCTACACCTGCACGGTCGCCCTGAACCTGCTGCGCGACTCCTGGCTGCACCCCTCCCGCCGGGAGCGCACCACGGACCGGCTGCCGGAGGCCGGCTGGGACGGCGGCCTCGGCACCTACGAGGCCTCGGCCACCGCCCTCGCGCTGCTGAGCGTGCTCTCGCCGAAGGAGGCGGCCGCGGTGATCCTCGTCGACCTGGAGGGGCTCACCCACGACACAGCCGGGGAACGGCTCGGCGCCCATCGCGGCACCGTCCAGCGCAACCGCATGCGGGCGCTGGCCAAGATGCGCGCGGCGCTGGCCGGTTGAGCTCCGGGTGCCGCGCCCCGACGGGGGTGGGGCGCGGCACCCGGTGGATCCGCCCGACCCCCGCACCCGGCTCCACGTCGACGAAGGATGTACACCTTGAACCTCACCACGCCTGCCAGGACGCTCGCGGCGGTCGCGGCCCTGGCAATGGCCCCGCTGCTCCCCGTCACCGCGCATGCCGCCGCCCAGGACACCTCGTGCGGTGTGCTGGCCTCCGGCGCCTCGGCCACCGCGCAGGCCGCCGTCGAGGCGGCCTGCTCCCAGATCGGCGTCTGGTACAGCTGGGGCGGCGGCCACGGCGCCACCCCGGGTGCCACCTACGGTTACTACGACGGCTCCGACCCGGACAGCCTGCACGACAACGAGCGCAAGGGTTTCGACTGTTCGGGCCTGATGCGGTACGCCTACTACCGGGCCACCGGCCATGACCTGCTCAACGGCACCGCCGACGACCAGTTCCACAGCCCGCAGGCCTCGGCCCGCTTCTCGGCGGGCCAGGGCACCGCTCCCCTGGTCCCCGGTGACCTGATGTTCTGGGGCAGCGGGCACATCCACCACGTCGCCATGTACCTGGGCGCGGGGCAGATGGTCGAGGCGTACGAGTCGGGCACCCACATCCGGGTGACCCCGGTCCGCACGGGCGGCGACTACGCGGGCGCGATCCGCATCAACCCGTCCGGCACGCCGGTGCCGCCGCCGGCGAACGGCGGTACGACGTTCGAGACCTGGGGCACGGGGGTGCACACGCACTCCACGCCGAGCGTGCACGCCTCGGTCGTCGACACCTTCGCCGGTCCCACGCAGGTCTCCGTCCAGTGCCAGGAGCACGCGGAGGAGGTGACCGCCGAGGGCTACACCAACGACATCTGGGCCAAGCTGGCCGACGGCTCCTGGATGACCAACATCTACATCAAGGGCCCGGCCGAGCTGCCCGGCATCCCGGACTGCGGCGGCGACAACCCGCCGCCGCCGAGCGGGGGCAGCACGGCGTTCCAGACCTGGGGCACGGGGGTACGCACGCACAGCGAGCCGAACGTGAACGCCGGTGTCGTGGACTACTTCGCGCAGCCGACGACAGTCAACGTGGTCTGCCAGGCGCACGCGCAGACGGTCACCGCCGAGGGCTACACCAACGACGCCTGGTCCAAGCTGACCAACGGCGCGTGGATGACGAACATCTACCTCAAGGGCCCGGCGTGGCTGCCGGGGGTGGCGACCTGCTGACCTGAGCCGATCGCGGGGTGCCCGACTCGCCGGGCACCCCGTCTTTACGTATAGCTACTCACTTTGTTGGCTATGAAGGGCTGCCCGCTGTTCGAGTCTGCGCAGCGCCAGCTCCCCCCACTGGAGGTTCTCCCGTTCGAAGGACATCCCGCGCAGCAGGGTGAGATACGGGCCGATGCGCTCCGCCTCGGCGAAGTACGCCTCCTCCGAGCGGCCGGCGAGCAGGCGCTGCCGGATCCGTTCGTAGCGGGTCAGTTTGGCGGTGGCCCACTCCATGCGCTCGGCCACGGCGGTGCGGACCGCGTCGAGGTCGCCCGCGTCCGCGCACTGCACCTTGACCAGCAGTTCGTCGCGGACCACGGACGGCCGTGCCGGTGGCTCGGCCGTGTAAGCGCGGACCGCGTCCCGTCCGGCCCGGGTGAGGGAGAACAGCCGTTTGTTGGGGCGGCGTTCCTGCTCGACGACGCGGGCGGTGACCAGCCCCTCGGCCTCCATGCGCTCCAGTTCGCGGTAGAGCTGCTGGGGCGTCGCCGTCCAGAAGTTGGCGACCGTCGCGTCGAATCCCTTGGCGAGGTCGTATCCGGAGGCCTCTCCCTCCAGGAGGGCGGCCATCACCGCGTTCCGCAGAGCCATGCGTGCACGCTAGCATGCGCCTACTCAACTTTTTGAATAGGTGAGGTGGACCCCATGCACCCCGTGCACCCCTTCCGCGAGGCCGTCGAGAACGGCGACATGGACGCCGTGGCCGCCCTGCTGTCCGACGACGTCGTCTTCACCAGCCCGGTCGCGTTCAAGCCGTACCCGGGCAAGCCGATCACTGCCGCGATCCTGCGAGCGGTGTCTCAGGTGTTCGAGGACTTCGCCTACGTACGGGAGATCGCGAACCCGGACGGCCGCGACCACGCCTTCGTGTTCACGGCGACGGTCGCCGGCAAGAAGCTCCAGGGCTGCGACTTCCTGCACTTCGACGAGGACGGGAAGATCGACGAGTTCACGGTGATGGTGCGCCCGTTGTCGGCCGCGCAGGCCCTGTCCGAGGCGATGGGTGCCCGGTTCGAGCAGATCGCCCAGGAGGCCGCCGCCGCCCGCTGACCCCGGCGGGAGCGGCGGGCCCGGCACCCGGGTCGCCCGATCGAGGGACTGGTGGGACCGGGCACCGGCCACAAGACTCGGGCCATGACCGCTTCCCCCGACCGGCCGCAGGCGGCGCTCGCCTGGGACACCCCCGCGGCGGCGGCCGTCTACCGCGACCGTGACATGCGGCTGGCCCGGCAGCTGATCTTCCCCGCCGCTCCGGCCCGGCGCCCCCTATGTCCTCGCGGACCTCAACCCGGGCGCGGTGGGGGAACAGTTCGCCACGCTGCGGTACGGCGAGCCCGGCGCCTCCTACGCCGAGGGGGCACCCGTGCCCACCGAGCTGCGCAGGCTCGACGGCGGCTGCGTCACGACCGTCTGCCACTACCGCTCGCTGTCCGCCTACACCGCCCTGCTCACCGGGGCCGGTTTCGGCGCGCCCGCCACCGACACCCCCGCCGTGACCGGGCCCGACCGGGCCACCGGGCCGGGCCGGGCTCCGTACATGCTGCTCAGCACAGCCCGTCCCGGGGCAGGCCGGTGAGCGCGTCGCGCAGCCCGGCGCGGGAGGAGACGCCGAGTTTCGGGAAGGCGCTGCTCAGGTGCGCGGCCACCGTGCGGGGCGAGAGGTAGAGCCGGGCGGCGATCTGCTTGTTGGTCAGCCCGGTCGCGGCCAGCTCGGCCATCTGCAGTTCCTGCGGGGTGAGCAATGCCGGGCGGTCCGCACCGGACGCCGTGCCGGGGACGGCGATACCGCTCGCCCGCAGTTCGTTCGCGGCCCGTACGGCCCAGGGTGCGGCGCCCAGGCGCTGGAAGATGGTGAGCGCGGCGTCGAGATGGACCCGGGCCGCCCGTCCGGCCTTGGCCCTGCGCAGCCGTTCGCCGTAGAGCAGGCGGATCCGTGCCCATTCGAAGGGCCAGCGCTGGGCGTCCGGGGTGGCGATGGCGCTCTCGAACAGGTCGTGGGCGACGACGTCCGGGGTGGCGGCGGCGCGGGCGGCGGCGGTCAGCATCGCCAGGCGGGGCGAGAGGGCGGGGATCTGGGTCTCGTCGACCGCGGCCACATGGGCGGCGGCCTCCGCGTGGCGGCCGGTGCGGGCCGCGGTCTCGGCGAAGTCCAGGAAGAACCAGAGGGCATGGGGCTGGTACGGCGGCAGCTCGCCCGGGGTGACGACCGTCGCCAGGTGCCGGTACGCGCCCTCGAAGTCGGCGCTGCCGAGCGCGCACATCGCCCTGATGTGGGCGGCGTACAGGCCCAGCGTGTCCAGTCTTCGCGGGGCGCCCCAGGACACGAGGCGGTCGGCGACGGTCAGCGCGGTGCGGGTGTCGCCCTGGGCGGCGGCCAGCACGCCTCGCAGGTACCGGCAGGGCTGCGCCGTGAGCCGGTAGCTGTGCCGGTCGCACCAGCGCAGCCCTTCCTCGGTCAGCTCCGGTATGTCGTCCCACTGTCCGGAGAAGTAGGCGTCGTTGGCCAGCATGAAGCTCGCCTCGATCGCGGCGGCGACGGCTCCCCCGTCGCGGCCGCTGTCGACGACCCGGCGCAGGGCGCCGCGGCAGCCGGGCAGGCGGTCGACGAAGGCGGCGGCGGCAGCAACCCCGATGACCCGTCTGAGGTCGGTCTCGCCGTCCAGGTCCGCGACGAGGCCGTCGAGCGTGTCCAGCACGGGCAGTGCCGAGTGCACGGGATCACCGAGGGCGCCGCGGAGCACCGGCAGCAGCGGCTCGGAGCCCGCCGACGGAGTCTCGCGCACCGCGTCGTCGAAGGTCCGCCACAGCTCCGGCCGGCCGCTGTAGAAGCACACCCGGATCAGGGTGAGCACCGCTTCGTGCAGGACGTCGGTGCTGAACCGGTTCTGCGGATTCCTGCCGCCGATCGCGCCGACGAGGAGTTTGTGGGCGGTGTCGGCATCACCCTCTCCGTTGACGAGCTGACTGGCCGCGGCGGTCGCGGCGGCCAGGGAGCCGGGGTCCGTGGGATCGGCGAGCGCGGCGTCGGCCAGCAGGGCGCGTACGTTGCGCAGGTCGCCGGTGATGTTGGCGCCCAGGCAGGCCGCCTCGGTCAGCATCCTGGCCTTCGCCGCCCCGTCGAGGCTCAGCTCGGAGGCGCGCAGCAGGGTGGTGATGGCGCCGACGGCGTCACCGCGGCCCAGGGTGCGGTGGGCGACCTCGTACAGGAGACCGGCCACCGCGTCGTCCGGGCCGATCGTGGCGTCGGCCAGGTGCCGGGCCCGGTGTTCGGATCCTTCCGGGAACTCGCGGGCCAGGGCCAGGTGCCCGCGTCGGCGTTCGGCGCTCGTCGACAGCTCCAGGACCGCGGACCGGGTCAGCGGATGCCGGAAGACGAGACGTCCCGACGCGGCGTCCACCCGCACCAGGCCCGCCTTCTCGGCGG
Organism: Streptomyces sp. GbtcB6; assembly: GCF_019091475.1. Classification (NCBI taxonomy): domain Bacteria; kingdom Bacillati; phylum Actinomycetota; class Actinomycetes; order Kitasatosporales; family Streptomycetaceae; genus Streptomyces; species Streptomyces sp. GbtcB6. The sequence continues at coordinate 145,741 of NZ_JAGXJL010000021.1, forward strand.
GGGCGAGTGCGGCCGGGGCGTCGCCGCCCCCGGCCCGTCGCAGGATGCCCAGGTCGCCGGAGCCGTCGAGGACGGCGAGCAGCAGCAGTTCGCGCGCCGGTTCCGGCAGGGCGCCGACCCGGACGCCGTAGATCTTCTGCAGCCGGTCGGTCAGGGGCAGCGCGGCCGGCAGCGGCCCGCCTTCGGTCAGCTGGGCCTCGTCGAGGGTGGCCGGCAGTTCGAGCAGGGCGAGCGGGTTGCCGGCGGCCTCGGTGACCAGTCGGCGGCGGACCCTCGGCGTCATGGCCGGGAACCGCTCCGCCACCAGCCGGTGCGCGGACTCCGCGTCCAGCGGCCGGACCTCGTGGGTGGGCAGGCCGGTGCCGCTCAGGTAGGACTCGTCACCGGTCCGGGAGGCGGCCAGCAGGGCCAGCGGGCTGGTGCGGATGTGGCGGGCGAGGTTCGCCAGGACGGCCGCGCTGGGACGGTCGAGCCAGGTCACCTGGTCGACGACCAGCGCGACGGGCCCGGTCCCGGCCGCGGTCCGGGACAGCAGGGTGCGGACGGCACCGGCGACCGCGAGGAGCTCGGCCGGCTGCTCGTCGGACAGGCCGAGGGCCGCCCGGAGCGTCTTCGCCTGGCGTGCGGGCAGTGCGGACATCTCGTCCGTCAGCGGCTGGAGCATCTGGTGCAGGGCCGAGAAGCTGACGCTCTCCTCGAAGGGCGAGCCCACCACCCTGACGACCCGGAAGCCCCGCTCGCCGGCCCGCCCCGCCGCGGCGTCCAGCAGGGCGCTCTTGCCCACGCCCGCGTCCCCGGTCAGCATCAGCGCGGCACCCCGGGTGGCGGCGGAGGCGAGGAACCCGTCGAGGACGGCCAGTTCCGCCGACCGCCCGACCAGGCGGACACCCGGACCCGTACCGGTCCCGGCAGCGAGCTGCGCGGCGCCTTCTCCGGCCGGAGTAGCGAGGGGGGTCATGGAGCTTCCCGTCGTGTCGATTCGGTTCGGGGCGGCGGCCCGACGCCGGTCGGACCGCGGGTTTTCGACGAGGGATTCAGCAGTGAATTCGGCCAGGGATGCGACGCGGGAGGAGTGCGAGGCGGCTGCTTCGCACGGCCGCGGCTCAGGTCGGCGGAGTCGCCGCCGCGCCCGCGACCGTGATGTCGGCGATCCGCTCCAGGTAACGGCTGTCGACGGGCTGACGGGTCAGGAGCAGCCTGAAGTGGATCGGCGAGACGAACAGTTCCAGCAGCGTGCGGCTGTCGACGTGGGCGGGGAGTTCGCCCCGGGCCCTGGCGCGTTCCATCATGACCTCGGCCCCGGTGAGACGGTTCTCCCAGAACTCGTGCCGGGTCCGGGCGGTGTCGGCGTCGTCCTCGTGGGCGGCGAAGCCCCGGACCAGTGCCGAACCCAGCGGAGAGGTTCCGTGGCCGACGATCTTCTGCCCCAGGGCGACCAGGTCCCCGCGCAGTGAACCCGTGTCGGGGATGGCGAGCCGTTCGGCGCTGAACTCGATCATCGAGTCGAGGACGAGCCGTTCACGGGTCTTCCAGCGCCGGTAGATCGAGGTCTCGTGGACCCCGGCGCGCGCGGCCACCTCCGCGATGCTCAGTTTCTCGGGGCCCGACTCCGCGAGCAGCTCGACGGTGGCCGCCGTGACGGCGGAGCGGACCTTGGCGCTGCGGCCGCCGGTACGCCGGCGCACCGGGTCGGTAGTCATGCCGGACACCTTAACGCAAGAGTTTTGCGTTTGCTTCCTACCGGATTCCGGCCCTGCCCGACGCCGGGCCGCACGCACCGGACCGCCCCCTCGGAGAATGTCCTCGATCGGCGCCCCGATCTCCCACGTCATCGACGGCCCGATCAACGGCGACTCCGCGCCGACGCCCGCGGGGTGGACGTGGAGCACGGATCCGCGCCGGTCCAGCTCGGCGAAGACCGGCTCGAACGCCGGGTCGGCCACCCTTCTCCCGCCGTCATCCCTTGCCTCCGCTGAAGTTCCGCCACTGGGGCCCGATCTGCCGCCACTCCGCGTCCCATTCGGCGAGACGGCGCCGTATCAGCTGCCGCCGGACCACCCATCCACCGCCCCACACCACGGTGGCGACGAGCGGGGCCACGAGGACGGCGGTCGCCAGGGATTCGCAGGCGACCTCGGCCCCGCTCGGCGGCGGGCCGACCAGCTGTTCACCGTGGTTCACCCACACCTGCAGCCGGCTGCCCGCCTTGGCCGTGGGCAGGGCCTTGGCCAGGCCGGTGCGGGTGGAGCCGTCCGCGGCCGTCCAGCGCACGGTGACCCACGACTTCCCCACGTCGTAGCCGGCGAGGACGGGTGAGCCTCCCCCAGCGGGGGTACCCCCCACCGCGTTCTCGGTCAGCCGGGCCGAAACCGGGTGGGTGGCGGCACGCCGGTCGGCGAAGCTCCGGTGCACGGCCGCGCCGGCCGCCCCTCCGGCGAACAGCCCGCCGAGGAGAGCCACGGTCCAGACGGCGAGCACGATCCAGGCCTCCACGACATCGCTGTGGCGCCGCAGCGGATTGCGCCGCCAGCGCCAGAGCGCTCTCCTGGTCACGCGTACGCGACGCGTCCTGGTCATGGTCCGGCACCTCCTTCCGGGGTCCGAGGTCCGACGTCCGGGGCGTAGCGCCGCGGGCGGCCGGGCTCAGGCCGGTGGGACGGGCTGCGGGTCGGGAAGATCGGGGTCCAGGTCCGGGCGGCGGGGCGGACCCGCGAGCGCGCAGTCCACGGCGACCACGCCGTCGACGCCCCGCACCCACCCGGTGGCCACCGGCACCAGTGCGGTGTCCGGAACGCGGCCGGTGAGGGTGACAACACCGTCGCGGACCCGCACGCGCACCGGTTCGGCCGAGTCGGGAAAGAGGTGCGGGACGATCTCGCGCCGGATCTCCTCGGCGATCTCCTCGTCGTCCCGCAGGAACACCTTCAGCAGGTCGGCCCGGCTCACGACGCCCCGCAACAGGCCGTCCGCGTCGACCACCGGAAGCCGTTTGACGCCGTGCCGGGCCATCGTGCGCGCGGCCTCGGGCAGCGTGGCCCCGGGGTGGACGGTGATCGCCGGGACGGTCATCAGCTCCTCGGCGGTGACCGCCGTCGCCTTGGTACGGTCCGACTCCGGCCGACGGCCGGCCGCGTCGGCGCGGGCCTGTTCCTTGCGCAGCAGGTCGGCCTCCGAGACGACACCGACGACGCGGCCGTCGTCGTCGAGGACGGGGGCCGCGCTCACCTGCCACTGCTGCATGGCCTTCACGATGTCCTTGAAGGCCGCGCCGTGGCGCAGGGCGAGGACGGTGTGGGTCATCACGTCGCTCACGACGTGTGGAGTGCCGGTCATGGCGACCTCCAGGGTTCGGTTGCCGTGGTCCGACGCCCTCAGGATCGTTCATCCGTGCCCTGCGGGCATGGGCCGAACGGTCCCGTTCCCGGTCCCGGCCCTCCCGGGACCGGGCAGCCGGGCGGCGAGCCGGGCGGCGCGGGCAATTCGACGCTACGGCCTCGTCACCGGCACCCGCCACACCAGCGTCGTACCGCCGGCCTGGAGACCCTGGAAACCCTGGAGATTCTCGGGGCCTTCGGGGCAGGTCCACTCCAGGCTGCCGCCGAGTTCCGCCGCCCGCTCCGCCATGTTGCGCAGCCCGCTGCGGCGGCCGTCGGACGGGATACCGACGCCGTTGTCCCTGACAGTGAGGACCAGTTCCCGGCCGTCGGTCGCCAGGACGATCTCCGTCCGGTCGGCTCGGGCATGCCGGGCAATGTTGGTCAGGGCCTCGGAAAGAACAGCGACCGCGTGATCGGCGATCTCCTTGGGCACATCGGTATCGATCAGCCCCTCCAAGCGCACACTCGGCGCGAACCCGAGCGCCGGGGCCGCCTCACCGGCCACCCGCACGGCACGCGCCCGCAGCCCGGCACCGGCGACACCCTCCCGGGTCCGCAGCCCGAAAATGGTCGACCTGATGATCTTGATGGTCTCATCCAGGTCGTCCACAGCACGCAGCACCCGCTCGGACGCCTCCGAGTGCTCGATGAAACGCCCCGCGCTCTGCAGGGTCATCCCGGTGGCGAACAACCGCTGGATCGCCAGGTCGTGCAGATCCCGGGCGATCCGGTCGCGGTCCTTCAGCACCGCGATCTCCTCGGCATCCCGCCGCCGCTCCGCCAGCTCCATCGCGATGGCGGCCTGAGCCGCGAAAACCTGCAGCGGCTCGGTCTCCTTCGCCGTGAACAGCGGCTGCCCCACCTCACGGGCCAGCAGCACCACACCACGCACACCCGCCTCGCGAGTGCCGATGGGGATCGCCGCCGCCGGGCCGAGCCCCCCGAAGCGCGGCGGCTCGGGCGAGACCCGCTCGTCCTGGGTGACATCCGTGCTGGTCACCGCCGCGCCCTGGGAGAACGCCAGGCCCATCAGGGTTCTGTCCAGGGGGAGCACCAGCCCGCGGTGAGCGTCGGCGTCCATGCCGACGGCGATCTCCACGGTGAGTGAGTCGGTGTCCGCCATCGGGGTCGCGACGGCGGCCAGCGCCGAACCGGTGATCTCCCTGGCCTGCTCCGCGATCAGCCCGAGGGCCTCGGTGCTCGCGCTGCCGGACATCAGGCTGTTCGTGATCTCCGCGCTCGCCCGCAGCCAGCGCTCGCGCAGCCGCGACTCCTCGTACAGGCGGGCGTTGTCGATCGCCACACCGGCCGCCACGGCCAGCGTCGACGTCACCGACACGTCCTCCTCGTCGAACTGGCCACCGCCCCGCTTCTCGGTGAGATAGAGGTTGCCGAAGACCTGCTCACGGACCCGGATCGGGACACCCAGGAAGGTGTTCATCGGCGGGTGGTTCGGCGGAAAGCCGTACGAGGCCGGATGCTCGGAGAGCTTGGTCAGGCGCAACGGCTCGGGGTGGCGGATCAACTCACCGAGGATGCCGTGTCCCTCTGGGAAGGGGCCGATCCGGGCGATCTCCTCCTCGGTGACGCCGACCGTGTGGAAGGCCGACAGCCGCCTGCCGTCGGGTCCGATCACCCCGAGAGCCCCGTACTCGGCATCGACCAGCACCGCCGCCGCCTCCACGATGCTGCGCAGAGCCTGCTCCAGGTCCAGTTCCCGGCCGACCGAGAGCACCGCCTCCAACAGGCTGTGCACACGGTCCCGGGTGCCGCGCGCGGCGTCCAGCCGGGCCTGCAACTCCTCCAGCAGCTCGTCCAGCCTGAGCTGCGGCAACCGCACCCGGGCCGCCTCGTGGCTCTCCACCGCACTCCTCCCGATCCCGTCGAGTCGTATACCGGCAGGTCCGGTCAAAGCCCACCGTAGTGGGCACTGACCGCGCCGGGCACCCGGATCCGGCAAGTCACGGACGCCCCTGCGGAACCCGACGGTGCCCGGCCCGGAACGGGGCATCCGTAACCGGTGCGCCGCCTGTGACAGAAGGGCCGACCGGCCCCGGACAGGTGACCATCGGCACCTGCTGCGGGGCGGGGGCGGGGAGAGACTGGGCCCAGGAGCGGCACCGTTCCCCCGCGGTGTCGCTCCGCCCGGGTCACCGAAACCGACTCACAGAGACCTGCCATGGCCGACGACGACCGCATGTCCGCTACGCCGCCCGCGCGCCGGAGCATCGAGCTCGGCAGTGCCGAGGCGCTGCGGCTGCTGGGCAGCGTGTCGCTGGGGCGCATCGTCTTCACCCGGCAGGCGCTGCCCACGGTCCGCCCGGTGAACCATGTCCTGGTGGACGGCGCCGTCGTCGTCCGCACCCACGAGCGGGCGGCCCTCACCTCGCACACCCGGCAGGCCCACGACACGGGGGTGGTCGTCGCCTACGAGGCGGACGACATCGACCCGGTCACGCACCTCGGCTGGAGCGTGGTGGTCACCGGCTATGCCCACCTGGTCACCGACCCGGCCGAACTCGCCCGCTACGAGGCGCTGTCGCTTCCCTGGGTGGACCGGACCATGGAACACACGGTCCGTATCCGCCCCGATCTGGTGACGGGCATCGCCCTGACCGCGGGCGACCAGGCGGACGCCACCTGATCCGGCGAGGGGTACGGCAGACGGTCAGGAGATGGGATCCAGGCCGTACCGGGAGCGGCCGCCGGTCAGTTCGCGTCCGGTGACCAGCTCCGGCTCGATGCGGACGAAGACCTCCCGCGGGGACGGTACCCAGGACCTGGGGCCGTCACGGACGAGCCGTTCGTGTTCGCCGGGGTCGCCCACCACGGTCGCGCGGCCGGTCACTACGACGCTCCAGCCGGCGTGCGCGACGGCGTCGACCTCGTCGGCCTCGAAGGCGACGACGGAGCCGTCGATGGCCCGCACCAGTTCCGAGGCCTCGGACGTGCGCAGCACCACCGCTCCGTCCGGGTCCAGGCCGAAGTTGACGGGCAGCACGGCGGGCAGCGCCCGGCGCGTGTGCACGATACGGCCGACCGGCACCCCGGCGAGCAGTCTCAGGCACTCCCGCCGGTCGAGTTCACGGAATCCGTCGTTGGCATACATCGGCCGTCTCGTCTCCCAGGTCTCTCACGTCGTACTGCTGGGGGGCGCAGTCGGTCTTCGCCGTCGGGCGGCTCTCCCAGGCGCACTGCCTGGGGGCCGGAGGCCGGCGTCGCCGGTCTCGCCGGTGCGCCCAGCAGATCCAGCTTGTCCCGGCTCGGCGGATTGCGCTTGGGCCGTCCGGCCCCGGTCAGCCGCCGGACGGGCCTCGCACGCCGGAACACGGCAAAGACGGGCCGTTCGGGCCTGCCGCCAGAGAGCCGAGGGGGCCGAACGGCCCTTCCGCGCGACCCGCCGACTGGACTTCGCTCTGTCCATGGCCGACAACCACGCGAGGTCCGTGACGTACCGCACGACCCGTACCGACGGCGGCGCCACCGTCGTCACCCTGCACGGTGAACTCGACCTCCTGGCGGTTCCGGTCCTCTCCGCGGCCCTCGACGACCTGACATCAGGTGCGGAGCCGGATCTGGTGCTCGACCTGGGTCCCGTCTCGTTCATCGACTGCTCAGGCCTCAGTCTCCTGTGCCGGGCCCACAACCGGGTCCGGTACCGCGTCGGCAGACTGCGGCTGGTCACACCGGACGACGGCTTCCCCCGGCTGCTGCGCCGCACGGGGCTGGGCGACACCTTCGAGCTGTATCCCGGCCTCCCCGAGGCCCTCGCCGGCAAGGACGTGCCAGGAGCGGTTGTCTGACCATGCCCCGCCCGGCGCCGGCGGCCGGCGGGGGCCGGGTGTTCAGCCGGTCCAGGTCCAGTCGGCGACCTCGGGCAGGTCGGTGCCGTGCTCGCGGATCCAGGCCTGGTGGCGGGTACGCGCGTCGGCCATCTGCTGACGTACGGCGGCGCCGCGGACGGCGAGGCCCGGGACGCGGTCGATGACATCCATGACCAGGCGGTAGCGGTCCAGGTCGTTGCGGACGACCATGTCGAACGGGGTGGTCGTGGTCCCCGACTCCTTGTAGCCCCGCACGTGCAGGTTCTGGTGGCCGGTGCGGCGGTAGGCAAGGCGGTGGACCAGCCAGGGGTAGCCGTGGTAGGCGAAGATCACCGGCTTGTCGGTGGTGAACAGACCGTCGTACTCGGCGTCGCTCATCCCGTGCGGGTGTTCCTCCTTCGGGAGCAGCCTCGTCATGTCGACGACGTTGACCACCCGCACGGCCAGCTGCGGCAGGTGCCGGCGCAGCAGCTGGGCGGCGGCCAGGATCTCCTGGGTGGGCACGTCACCGGCGCAGGCGAGGACCACGTCGGGTTCGTGGGAGCCGTTCTCGGTGCCGGCCCACTCCCAGATCCCGGCGCCGCGCGCGCAGTGCACGCGGGCCTGGTCCATGGAGAGCCAGTCGAAGCAGGGCTGCTTGCCCGCCACGATCACATTCACGTAGTCACGGCTGCGCAGGACGTGGTCGGCGACGGAGAGGAGCGTGTTGGCGTCCGGCGGCAGGTAGACGCGGACGACCTCGGGGCTCTTGTTGAGGACGTGGTCGACGAAGCCGGGATCCTGGTGCGAGAAGCCGTTGTGGTCCTGCCGCCACACATGCGAGGTCAGCAGGTAGTTGAGGGAGGCGATGGGGGCTCGCCAGGGCAACTTCCGCGAGGTCTTCAGCCACTTGATGTGCTGGTTGACCATCGAGTCGACGATGTGCACGAACGCCTCGTAGCAGGAGAACAGCCCGTGCCGGCCGGTCAGGAGATAGCCCTCCAGCCAGCCCTGGCAGAGGTGTTCGGAGAGGATCTCCATCACCCGGCCGTGGTGTTCGAGGTGCTCGTCGACCGGGAGCCGCTCCGCCTGCCAGGCCTTGCCACTCACCTCGAAGACGGCCTGGAGCCGGTTGGAGGCGGTCTCATCGGGACCGACCAGCCGGAAGTCCCGGCGCAGCCGCGTGTCCTTCATGACCCGGGCCAGGAAGTCGCCCAGGACCCGGGTGGGTTCGTGCAGGGTCGTGCCCGGCTTGTCGACGGGGACGGCGAACTCGTCGAGATCGGCCAGGGGCAGGTCGCGGACGAGCAGGCCACCATTGGCATACGGCGACGAGCCCAGCCTCCGCGCACCGTCAGGGACACAGGCCAGCACGTCGGCGACCGGCCTCCCGTCAGGGCCGAAGAGCTCCTCGGGCCGGTACGACCGCAGCCACCCCTCCAACTGCCTCAAGTGCCCGGGATTCTCCCGGACCCCGGCCAGCGGCACCTGGTGGGCCCGCCAGGTGCCCTCGACGGGTACACCGTCCACCTCGGCCGGACCGGTCCACCCCTTGGGCGTGCGCAGCACGATCACCGGCCAGTGCACCCGCTCGGTGACCCCCTCCTCGCGCGCCGAGCGCTGCATGACGGCGATCCGGTCCAGGGCGTCGTCCATCGCCGCGGCCATGGCCCGGTGCACCTCGCGCGGGTCGTCGCCCGTGACGTGGATCGGGTCGTGGCCGTATCCGCGCAGCAGCGAGTCGAGTTCAGCCTCGGGCAGACGGGAGAGCACGGTCGGGTTGGCGATCTTGTAACCGTTGAGGTGGAGAATCGGCAGGACGGCGCCATCGTGCATCGGGTCCAGGAACTTGTTGGAGTGCCAGGACGCGGCCAGCGGCCCGGTCTCCGCCTCGCCGTCGCCGATCACACAGGCGACCAGCAGGTCCGGGTTGTCGAAGGCCGCGCCGTAGGCGTGCGCGAGGGAGTAGCCCAGCTCACCGCCCTCATGGATCGAGCCCGGGGTCTCGGGGGCCACATGACTCGGCACACCACCGGGGAAGGAGAACTGCTTGAAAAGCCGGCCCATCCCCTCCCCGTCCCGGGAGACATCGGGGTAGGTCTCGCTGTAGCTGCCCTCCAGCCAGGAGTTGGCCAGCACGGACGGACCCCCGTGCCCCGGCCCCCACACGCACAACGCGTCCAGGCCACGCGCCCTGATCACCCGGTTCAGGTGGGTGTACACCAGGTTCAGACCCGGCGAGGTACCCCAGTGGCCCAGCAGCCGGGGCTTGATGTGCTCAGGACGCAGCGGCTCGGTCAGCAGCGGGTTGGACATCAGGTAGATCTGGCCCGCCGCGAGGTAGTTGGCGGCACGCCAGTGCGCGTCCAGGGTGCGCAGTTCCGCATCGGACAGTACGGTGGCGTCCTGGTGTTCGACCTTGGACATCGGATGGCTCCATGGGTAGGTCATCGGGCGGTGGAGGCGGCATGGCCGGCAAGAAGGCGGCGGAGCTGCCGCGCAAGGTGTACGAGGCGGAACTGCTCCGCCTGCAGACCGAGTTGGTGAAGCTGCAGGAGTGGGTGCGGGCCACGGGCGCCCGCCTTGTAGTGATCTTCGAGGGGCGGGACGCGGCCGGCAAAGGCGGCACGATCAAACGGGTGACCGAGCACCTCAATCCGCGTATCGCCCGGATCGCGGCGCTGCCGAAACCCACCGAGCGCGAGCGCGGCCAGTGGTACTTCCAGCGGTACGCGGAGCATCTTCCGGCGGCCGGGGAGATCGTGCTGTTCGACCGGTCCTGGTACAACCGGGCCGGCGTCGAGCGTGTGATGGGCTTCTGTACGAAGGAGGAGTACCAGCTCTTCCTTCGGCACTGCCCGATCTTCGAGCGGATGCTGGTGGAGTCCGGGATCCTGCTGCGCAAGTACTGGTTCTCGGTGAGCGACACCGAGCAGCAGGACCGGTTCCGCAAGCGCCTCGACGATCCGCTGCGGCGCTGGAAGCTCTCGCCCATGGACCTGGAGTCGATCACCCACTGGGAGGCCTACTCCCGGGCCAAGGACGAGATGCTGGTCCACACCGACGTCACCGAGGCGCCCTGGTACATCGTGGAGAGCGACGACAAGCGCCGGGCCCGGCTGAACATGATGGCCCACCTGCTGTCGACCGTGCCGTACCACGACGTACCGCCGCCGGTGCTGGAACTCCCGAAGCGTCCGCCGTCGACCGGCTACGAACGCCCGCCGCGGGACCTGCAGACCTACGTCCCCGACCACGCGGCGAGCCTCTGAGCAGCCGCTCACCGCGGTCACGGCGGCGGTCCGGGGCCGGCCGGCGGACGGCGGGCGGAAGCCGGAGCCCCGGTGCGGGGGCTCGTGCACTGCCATGACGGTCATCCCTTCGGGGCGTCGGGGACGGTGCGTACGATTCCTGACACCCCTCACTGTGGTGGGGCGGGCTCGGTCGCGCCGGATGCCGAAGGTCCGTGCCCGTTGGGCTGAACGGCCCTGTCCGTGAGGCCTGTTGGACGTGCACCCGGCGCGTGCCTCGCGGTCCGGCGGGGACCGATGGATTCTGGGATCACCGGACGAGAGGCGGCGCATGACCCACGGCAGAGGCGGACACCCGGGGTGGCACCGGCTCGTGCCCGGACTCGTCTCGCTGCTCGGCTACCGGCGCGCCTGGCTGAAGGGCGACCTGCTGGCCGGGGTGACGGTCGCCGCGTACCTGGTGCCGCAGGTGATGGCGTACGCCGGGGTGGCCGGGCTGCCCCCGGTCGCCGGCCTGTGGGCGATCCTGCCCGCCCTGGCCCTGTACACGGTGTTCGGCTCCTCACGGCTGCTCTCGGTCGGCCCGGAGTCGACCACCGCGCTGATGACGGCCACCGTGGTCGCCCCGCTCGCCACCGGTGACCCCGGCAGGTACGCCGTGCTGGCGGCTGCCCTCGCCGCCGCGGTCGGCCTGCTCTGCCTGATCGCGCGGGCGGTCCGCCTGGGCTTTCTGGCGGACCTGCTCTCCCGCCCCGTCCTGATCGGCTACCTGGCCGGCGTGGCCCTGATCATGGTGGTGGACCAGCTGCCCAAACTCACCGGAGCACCGGCCACGGGAACCGAGTTCTTTCCCCAACTCTGGTCGTTCTTCACGCACTTGGACGAGGCCCAGCCGACGACCGTGATCTTCGCGGCGGCGACGCTGCTCTTTCTCCTGATCGTCACGCGGTACTTCCGGGCGCTCCCCGGCCCGCTGCTGGCCGTGGTCCTGGGCACGGCGGCCGTGGTGGCGTTCGACCTGGACGGCCGTTACGGCATCCGGGTCATCGGCACGGTCCCCGCGGGTGTGCCCGACGTCGCCGTACCGGACCTGACCGAGCTGCCGCGCCTGGTCCTGCCCGCGCTCGGCGTCCTCCTGGTGGCGTACACGGACTTCATCCTCACCGCCCGCGCGTTCGCCGGCAAAGGCCCCGACGAAGGCCCCGGGCTCGACGCCGACCAGGAGTTCCTGGCCCTCGGCGCGGCCAACCTCGGGGCGAGCGTCCTGCACGGCTTCCCGGTGAGCAGCAGCGCCAGCCGCACCGCCCTGGCCACCTCGGCCGGGGCGCGCAGCCAGGCGTACTCGCTGGTCGCCGGCGCCCTGGTCCTCGCGGTCCTGCTCTTCCTCAGCCCGCTCCTCACCCGGACGCCCGCCGCGGTGCTGGGCGCCCTGGTCGTCTACGCGGCGACCCGCATGACCGACCTCGCCGGTTTCCGCCGTCTGGCCGCCTTCCGCCGCCGCGAACTGCTCCTCGCCCTCGGCTGCCTGGCCGGGGTCCTCGCCCTAGACATCCTGTACGGCGTGCTGGTCGCCGTCGGACTGTCGGTGGCCGAACTGCTGACCCGGGTGGCCCGCCCGCACGACGCGGTCGAGGGCCTGGTGCCGGGCATGGCCGGCATGCACGACATCGACGACTACCCGACCGCCCGCACGATTCCCGGCCTCCTGGTCTACCGCTACGACTCGCCCCTGTTCTTCGCCAACGCCGAGAACTTCCACCGCCGGGCCCTGGCCTCCGTCGACGAACAGACCGAGCCCGTCCGCTGGTTCGTGCTCAACACCGAGGCCAACGTGGAGGTCGACATCACCGCCCTCGACGCGGTCGACGCCCTTCGCCGCGAACTCACCGCCCGCGGCGTCGTGTTCGCCCTCGCCCGCGTGAAGCAGGACCTCCTGGACGACCTGGAGGCGTACGGCCTCGCGGACGCGGTCGGCCACGACCGCATCTTCCCGACCCTGCCGACGGCGGTGACGGCGTACCGCGAGTGGCTGGCGGCACAGCCGGGTCGGTAGGCCGAGGGCGGCGGTGGGAACACCCGTGCGGGAAGCCAGGCACGCACCGGCCCGAAGGTCCCGGCTCAGGGACGTACCGAAGGTCCCGGGCCGACGGGCCGTTCGGCCTATGCCCGGCCCGGCCCCGGCGCCGCACGCTGGCGGTGCCGGCTCGTAGAGACACGTCCCGTCACACGTCCCGCCACACGTCCCGTCCGGGAGGCCGCCATGAACGTCCCGTCGACCCTCGGTATGCTGCGCGCACTGCCGGCCGATCAGCAGCGGCAGCTGATGCGCCATGCCCGGGAGGTCTCCTTCCCGCCGGGAACCCGGCTCTTCGAGGAAGGCGGTCACGCCGACCGGTTCTGGATCATCCGCACCGGCCGCATCGATCTCGACATGCGCGTCCCGGGCCGCCGGGCCGCCGTCATCGAGAGCCTCGGACACAATGAACTGGTCGGCTGGTCCTGGCTGTTCGCACCCCCCGTGTGGCACCTGGGCGCCGAGGCCACCACGCCCGTACGCGCCTACGAGTTCGACGCCGCGACCGTCCTGACCCTGTGCCGGGAGGATCCGGAGCTGGGCAACGCGGTCAGCCAGTGGGTGGGCCAGGTGGTCGCGCACCGCCTGCGCGCGGCCCGTAAACGCCTGCTGGACCTGTACGCCCCGTACGGCGCCGGCGCGAGCGTCTGACGCTGTCCGGGGGGGTGGTGAACGAGGGATTCGAGCTGGCGTCCGACCGCGCCGGGGAGGCAAGTGGGGCCGGTCGGCCCTAGTGCAACCGGGCCCGGCGGACAATCATCCTCATGGGGCAGCCCGCAGTCTGCCCTCCTTCCGGGAACAGCCGGAGACCGGGGGCCGGCCGGCGAAGTAGGTCACCAGGGCCGCCACCCGCGCCGCCGGGCCAGTCGCCGGGGCCCGCCGGGGGGCTTCGTGGCGCACGGGGCTCACTCCCCCGCGGGCGGGGCGATCCCGCCCCGTACGCCGCGGGCTTCGAAGGCGTGGAACGGGGCGCGGCCCGTTCTGGCGCCGGTCCGCCTCGGAGATGCCGCGGTCGTGCCGCCCGCTGAAATGAGAGCGATGCTGCTCCGGTCGGCTGCTCCGAGCGGCGGCGCACCCACCTGAGGCTCCAGGATGATGCGTGCGGGTGGTTTTCGTGCGCCGACTCGACGCAATGGGCGATTGCGCGCGTCGAGCCAACTTCGCAGGAGAAGCCCCTGCCTCCGGTCGGCCGCCCAAGCACACCGGCCTTCTCAGGCCGTCCTCGCCCTCCACCTGACCTGTCGGACTCACTGCCGACAGCTGACCGAAGAGGCTCGACGAGGGCTCCGGCGGCCCGGCCCGCCGCACAATGGTGGCGACCGAGTCCGAGACGTCCGAGTCCGAGTCCGAGTGAAGGTGTCCAGGGAGGGCGTGCCATGACGGAGAACACGGGCGGGGCCGACGCCGAGCGGCTGCGGCTGGCGGAGGCCGACGCCGGCCGGGTGCCGTGGCGGCGGTGGGGGCCGTATCTCAGTGAGCGCCAGTGGGGCACGGTCCGCGAGGACTACAGCCCCACCGGCGACGCCTGGTCGTACTTCACGCACGACCAGGCCCGCTCCCGTGCCTACCGCTGGGGCGAGGACGGCATCGCGGGCCTCAGCGACGACAAGCAGCGGCTGTGCTTCGCGCTCGCGCTGTGGAACGGCCGCGACCCGATCCTCAAGGAGCGGATGTTCGGCCTCACCAACGCCGAGGGCAACCACGGGGAGGACGTCAAGGAGTACTACTTCTACCTCGACTCGACGCCCACCCATTCGTACATGAAGTTCCTCTACAAGTACCCGCAGGCGGAGTTCCCCTACGACGAGCTCGTGGCCGTCAACCGTGACCGCGGGCGCGACGACTTCGAGTACGAGCTGCTGGACACCGGTGTCTTCGACGAGGACCGCTACTTCGACGTGTTCGTGGAGTACGCGAAAGCCGGTCCCGAGGACCTGCTCGTCGAGATCACCGCGCACAACCGCGGCCCCGACGAGGCCACACTGCATCTGCTGCCGACGCTGTGGTTCCGGCACACCTGGTCGTGGGCGGGCGGGACCGCGGTGCCCGGCCTGCGGCACACGGACGGCGCGATCATCGCCGACCACGAGGAACTCGGCGCCCACCGGCTGTACTTCGCGGGTGAGGCGGAGACCCTCTTCACCGAGAACGACACCGACAACGAGCGGATCTTCGGCAGCCCCAACGCCACCCCCTATGTCAAGGACGGCATCGGCCGGTACGTCGTCCACGGCGAGACCGGCGCCGTCAACCCCGGGCACACCGGCACCAAGGCGTCCGTCCACCATGTGCTCAACGTGCCCGCCGGCGACAGCGCCACCGTCCGGCTGCGCCTGACGCGCGATGAACTCACCGATCCCTGGGGCGAGTTCGGGCAGGTGCTGGAGGCGCGCCGGGCCGAGGCCGACTCCTTCTTCGAGGGTGTCGTCCCGGACGGCCTCGGCGCGGACGAGCGGCGGCTGGTACGGCAGGCACTGGCCGGGATGCTGTGGAGCAAGCAGTACTACTACCTCGACGTGGAGCGGTGGCTCGCCGAGCACGGCGTCGATCCGCTCGCCGCCGACCCGCGCGTCCGCAACAGCGCCTGGTACCACATGGTCAACGACGAGATCATGTCGATGCCGGACACCTGGGAGTACCCGTGGTTCGCGGCCTGGGACCTCGCCTTCCACACCATCGCGCTGTCCATGGTCGACATCGGCTTCGCCAAGTCGCAGCTGGAGCTGCTGCTGCGCCGCCTGTATCTGCATCCCAACGGCCAGATCCCGGCGTACGAATGGAACTTCGGCGACGTCAACCCGCCCGTGCACGCCTGGGCCGTCCTCTTCGTCTACGAACTGGAGAAGCACCGCACCGGCCGCGGTGACCGCGCCTTCCTGGAGAACGCCTTCCAGAAGCTGATGAAGAACCTCTCCTGGTGGCTGAACCGGAAGGACGTCGACGGCAACAACGTCTTCCAGGGCGGGTTCCTCGGCCTGGACAACATCGGGGTCTTCGACCGCAGCGCGCCGCTGCCCACCGGCGGCCACCTCGACCAGGCCGACGGCACCGCCTGGATGGCCCTGTACTGCCAGAACCTGCTGGAGATCGCGGTCGAGCTGGCGGCCGACAACCCGGTGTACATCGAGCAGGCCCAGACGCTGTTCGAGCACTTCGCGTGGATCGCCGTCGCCATGAACCGCATCGGCAAGGACAACGCGAGCCTGTGGGACGAGGAGGACGGCTTCTTCTACGACGTGCTGCGGCTGCCCGACGGCAGCGCGACCCCGCTGCGGGTGCGCTCCCTGGTCGGTCTGATCCCGCTCGTCGCGAGCAGCGTGGTCGGCGCCTGGACCGACCGCCGGTTCCCCGAACTCGTCCAGGGAGCACAGGAGTTCGTGCGACGGCACCCGGCCGTCGAGGGCCTGGTCGCCTCCCGTCATATCCTCGGGTCCGGCGCGGAGGGACGGCACCTGTTCGCGCTGTTCGACGAGGACCGGCTGCGCCGGATCCTGGCCCGCATGCTCGACGAGGAGGAGTTCCTCGGCCCGCACGGCATCCGCTCCCTGTCCCGCCACCATGCGGCGCACCCCTACACGTTCGAGGTGCACGGGGAGACGTACGGCGTCGGCTACCTGCCCGCCGAGTCCGACTCTGGCATGTTCGGCGGGAACTCCAACTGGCGCGGCCCGGTGTGGTTCCCGGTCAACATCCTGCTCGTCCGCGCCCTGCTGAACCTGCACGCCTACCACGGTGACGGCTTCACCGTGGAGTGCCCGACCGGCTCCGGACGGCAGCTGAACCTGTACGAGGTCGCTCGCGAGATCTCCGGCCGGCTCACCTCGACCTTCCTGAGCGACGACGACGGCCACCGCCCGGTGCACGGCTCCCAGCCCAAGTTCGCCAAGGACCCGCACTGGAAGGACCTGATCCTGTTCTACGAGTACTTCCACGGCGACAACGGCGCCGGTCTCGGCGCCTCCCACCAGACCGGCTGGACCGGGCTCGCCGCGGTCACCGCCACCCTGTTCCATGTCGTCGGCGCGGGAGACTGGGGCGCCCTGCGCGAGGAGCCGCTGTCATGACGGTGATCTACGAGATCAACACCCTCGTCTGGCTCGGCGAGTTGAGCGGGCGGTACGGGCGCCCCGTCACCCTCGGGGACGTTCCCGGCGAGGTCTGGGACGAGATCGCACGGCCGGGCGTCGACACCGTCTGGCTCATGGGCGTCTGGGAGCGCAGCCCGGCCGGGCTGCGGATCGCCCTGCACAACGAGGAGTTGCTCGCCTCCTTCCGCGAGGCGCTGCCCGACCTGACCGAGGCCGACATCGCCGGATCCCCGTACTGCGTAAGGAACTACGTGGTCGACGACGCCCTCGGCGGTCCGGAGGGACTGGCCGCGGCCCGGGCCGGACTCGCCGCGCGCGGAGTGCGGCTGATCCTGGACTACGTCCCCAATCACGTGGCCCCCGACCACCCCTGGCTCGTCGAGCGGCCGGACTGTCTGGTCCAGGGCACACCGGACGACCTGGCCCGCGCGCCGGAGGCGTTCCTGGAGGCCGGCGGGACGGTGTTCGCCCGGGGCCGTGACCCCTACTTCCCGCCCTGGCCGGACGTGGTCCAGCTGAACGCCTTCAGCGAGCGGCTCCGGGCGGCGACGGTCGACACGCTGGTGTCGATCGGCGACCAGG
The DNA here is from genome assembly GCF_019091475.1 of Streptomyces sp. GbtcB6. Classification (NCBI taxonomy): domain Bacteria; kingdom Bacillati; phylum Actinomycetota; class Actinomycetes; order Kitasatosporales; family Streptomycetaceae; genus Streptomyces; species Streptomyces sp. GbtcB6. The sequence goes on from NZ_JAGXJL010000021.1 coordinate 162,916, forward strand.
CCGACGGCGTGCGCTGCGACATGGCGATGCTGCCGATGAACGACGTGTTCGCCAAGACCTGGGGCGACCGGGCGGGGCAGGTCCCCGCCGAGGACTTCTGGCCGTACGTCATCCCCCGGGTGCGGGAGAGCCACCCCGGTCTCCTCTTTGTCGCGGAGGCGTACTGGGATCTCGAATGGGCCCTCCAGCAGCAGGGTTTCGACCACTGCTACGACAAGCGGCTCTACGACCGTCTGGTCCACGAGGACGCCGGCTCCGTCCGCGCCCATGTGCAGGCCGGTCTCGACTACCAGCGCGGACTCGTCCGGTTCCTGGAGAACCACGACGAGCCCCGGGCCGCCGCCACCCTGCCGGGCGGCAAGGAGCGGGCGGCGGCCGTGGCCGTGGCCACCCTGCCCGGCGCGACCCTCTGGCACGAGGGCCAGTTCGAGGGCCGCCGGGTACGCCCGCCCGTGTTCCTCTCGCGCCGGCCCGAGGAACCGGCCGACGCGTCCCTGCGCGACTTCCACCACCGTCTCGTGGCCGCCGTGGCCCCCGTACGCGACGGTGACTGGGAGCTGCTCGCCTGCACCGGCTGGCCGGACAACGACACCCACCGCAACCTGCTCGCCTGGTCCTGGAGCACCGCCCGGGAACGCACCCTGGTCGTGATCAACTACTCCGGGCAGCCCGCCCAGGGGCGCGTTCCCCTGCCCTGGGACGAGCTGCGCGGGCGCTCCTGGCGACTGACCGGGCTGCTCGACGAAAGCGGCTACGACCGGGAGGGCGACGAACTGGTCGACCCGGGCCTGTTCGTGGCGCTGGACCCCTGGGGCCGGCACCTGCTCTCGCTCCCCCGGTAGCCGACGGACGGCCCTCGGGGCGGAGCTTCAACTTCGCCCACTCTCGCATCAGTTTCCGTCCCTCGAACGAACGAATGGTGCAGCTCTTCGACCATCATGCGTCAGACCCGGAGACGCCGTCCCGGCGCCGCTCCCGTCGGCCTACGGTCCGTGCATCGGACGGGGTCGTCGAGAGCCGGTCCCGTCGCAACCGACACCCGAAGGGGAGGCGCCGTCATGGCGAGCGTGGAAGTGTCGATGAAGGAAATGATGACCGCGGTCGAGGGGGCTCTGGGAGTCGCGGTCGTCGACTACACCAGCGGCATGGCGCTGGGAACGATGGGCGGGGGCAAGGACCTCGATCTGACGATCGCCGCGGCCGGGAACACGGACGTCATCCGGGCCAAGGTGCGCACGATGGAACAGCTGGGCCTCAAGAGCCGGATCGAGGACATCCTCATCACCCTCGAACGGCAGTACCACCTCATCCGTCTGATCACCGGCCGCAGCGGGAACGGGCTGTTCCTCTACCTGGTTCTGGACAAGGAGCGCTCGAACCTCGCCATGGCCCGTCACCAGCTCAAGCGGGTCGAGGAGCAGCTCGAGGTCTAGAGGCGATCCGGAGTCCGGGGTTTCGTGCGCCCACGATGTGAAAACTTCTTCAAGTTACCACATCAGCATGATTCCAATTCATGCCTGCACAGGGCCCCGGGCCGCAAGGATCGGCTGTGACAGGCCGATGCGGCGGTGTCGCAAGGCACCGCCGCACCCCGACACCCCTCCCGACCCGACCGGCAGAGAGCGAGCGGTCATGCAAGTCCCCCTCTACCAGGCCAAGGCGGACTTCTTCCGCATGCTCGGGCACCCCGTACGGATCAGGGTCCTGGAACTGCTCCAGCACGGGCCGGTCCCGGTACGAGACCTGCTCGCCGACATCGAGATCGAGCCGTCCAGCCTTTCGCAGCAGTTGGCCGTCCTGCGCCGGTCCGGCATCGTGGTGTCCATCCGGGAGGGTTCCACCGTCAGCTACGCACTGGCCGGCGGCGATGTCGCCGACCTCCTGCGCGCGGCCCGCCGTATCCTCACCGAGCTGCTCAACGGGCAGAACGTGCTCCTCGCCGAACTGCGGCAGGCCGACGCGACCGCCTCGCCCCTGTCCGCCGACACCCCGGTGAGTTCAAGGCTGGTCAAGTGACTCGCGCAGGTCGAGTCCCATGGGGTTGTCCAGGGGGATGTCGCCCTCGCGCACCACGGCGTGTGTCAGAGGGCGCAGGAGCCGGGTGAGTTCGCCGGTCTCGCTGGTGGTCAGCGCGTCGTAGGCGATGGCCGCCAGTTGGTCGGTTCGCTCCTCGATCTGCTCCTTGAGCTGGTGTCCACGCCGGGACAGCTGGTTGTCCTCCAGGAGCCCTCGCTGTCTGAGGGCGTCCTGTCTCGATGTCCATTCCGCTTCCTCGAAGTCGCGTGCCGGTCCGTAGACCTCGCGCGGGATCCCGCTCGCGGTCGCGTGGAGGACGTGTGACTCGCGGCCGGAGATCCCGGCGGCGGCCAGAGCCGCGACGTGACCGTCGCCGCGGTGTTCACGAAGAAGCGTCGCGGCCTGCCACAGTTGGGCAAGGGGCTCCGGAGGCACTGGCAGGGAGCGGTTGGCGGCGAAGAGGGCGCGGCCCTCGAAGGGAGCCGATCGAGCGGCACGCAGGGCGAGCTCTGCCGCCCTGGCCACAGCCGCGCCGTCGGCTGCGGGGCCGAGTGCCCGGCCGAGCGCACGCACTGATCCTCGTACGCGCGCTTCGAGAGCCTCGTTCGGCGGAGCGAAGCTCCAGGCCGCCGGCAGGGCGCGGCTCACCCGCTCGTAGGCGAAGTTGTAGAACAGCGCATGCACCACGTCGGCTCCGGCGCTGCCCAGGGGAGCGGCCCGTCCGGCGAAGTAACCCATCCAGAAGCCGCGGTAACCCGCGGCCCTGAACTCTTCCAACGGCTCCGGGGCGAAGTAGACGACGGCGTGGATCGGCTCGAGCAGCCGCCACAGGTCCCGGGCGACGCCACCCCGAGCCGGCATCGATGCTGGTACTGACATGGCACCCTTTTACGCCTCGGTCGGGGGCTGTGTCCCGCGCATCAGGGGCGCTTCTCATCCTGAGGACAGTGGGTGTTCCCCGCTCGCCGCAGACCGACGGCCGTGAGCGCCAGGGCCAGGGGTCCCGGGGCGAGGAAGGCCAGCGGTACCAGCATCCAGGCGCACAGGGCCGCCGTCGCCACCGCCAGGAGGACCAGGGCGCTGCCGCCCGGATCCCGTACGGCGTCCCGGGCGGCCGCGCGCACGGCGGCCGGCCAGTCGGTGACCGACTCGGGGCGGGCGCAGGCCCTGAGGCCCACGACCAGGGCGCCCGCGCCGATCGCCGCGGCCGGCACCGCGAACGCCACCGCTCCCGGCAGTCCCGCCCGGGCCAGCGCCAGGTCCGCGGCGCACAGCAGAGCGCCCATCAGAGCGACGAGGCCGGCCAGCAGGTCGCCTGGCCGCATCCGGCGGCGCAGGACGGTGAAGTACCGTCCGGCGGTGGCCGGTTGATCGTCGACCGCCCCGCGCAGCACTTCGCACGCGCTCGACAGGGCGGCCGGGGCCGTCACCAGCGGCAGGCAGACCACGGCGGTGGCGAGGCCGACGCTCAGCATGTCGGCGAACAGGGTCAGGCGCGGCCCGAAGACCTCGCCGGGCTCACGTGTCTGCGGCCCGCTCATCCCTTCACCCCCGAACTGGCCATGCCCTCCACCAGGAGCCGCTGGAAGGCGAGGAAGAACAGCACGATCGGCAGCAGGGCGATGACCGACATCGCGAACATCGGGCCGAACGCCGACTGGCTGGAGGAGTCCACGAAGGAGCTCAGGGCGAGGGTGAGCGTGAACTTGTCCGGGTCGAAGAGGTAGATGAGCTGGGTGAAGAAGTCGTTCCAGGTCCAGATGAAGGTGAAGATCGCCGTGGTGATCAGCGCGGGCCGGGTGAGCGGCAGGATCACGCTGAAGAAGCTGCGGAAGGGGCCGCAGCCGTCGATGCGGGCCGCCTCCTCCAGTTCGCGGGGCAGGCCGCGCATGAACTGCACGATGAGGAAGACGAAGAACGCCTCGGTGGCGAGGAACTTCGGCAGGATCAGCGGCCAGTAGGTGTTCACCAGGCCGAGCCGGTTGAAGAGGATGTACTGCGGGATCAGCACCACGTGGTGCGGCAGCATGATCGTGGCGATCATGAAGGCGAACAGCGGGCCGCGGAACCGGAAGCGCAGCCGGGCGAAGGCGTAGGCGGTGAGCGAGCAGCTGATGACGTTGCCGACGACCGCGCCGCCCGCGATCAGCAGCGAGTTGCCGAGCAGCCGCCAGATGGAGACGTCGTTCACGCCGCCGAAGGCGGTCTTGTAGTTGGACCATTCGAGGTGGCTGGGCAGGAGGTTGATGCTCGCTATCACCTCGTTCGCCGGTTTGAGCGAGGTCGCGAGCAGCCAGGCCAGCGGGTAGAGCATCACCAGCAGGGCGGCCGCACAGCCGACGTGCAGGGCGATACGGCCCCAGGGAACCGGCTTGCGGGGTGCGCCGGTTGGCGCGGTGGTCGATACGGCGGTCATCGGTCCCCCTCTGAGGCGTAGAAGACCCACGAGCGTGAGGTCCGGAACAGCACCGCCGTGACGGCGGCGACGACCAGCAGCAGCACCCAGGCCATGGCGGAGGCGTAGCCCATGTGGGAGGCGACGAAGCCACGGTCGTAGAGGTAGAGGGTGTAGACGAGGGTCGAGTCCGCGGGGCCGCCCTTGCCGGCGCTGACCGCGAAGGCGGGGGTGAACACCTGGAAGGCCTGGATGGTCTGCAGGACCAGGTTGAAGAACAGCACCGGGGACAGCATCGGCACCGTGACGGACACGAACTGCCGCCATTTGCCTGCCCCGTCGCAGGCCGCCGCCTCGTACAGCTCGGCGGGGATCTGCTGGAGGCCCGCGAGGAAGATGACCATCGGGGCGCCGAACTGCCACACCGTCAGCAGGGCGACGGCCAGCAGCGCCCAGCCCGGTCGGTTCACCCAGCCGCCGGTGCCCAGCAGGTGGGACACCGTGCCGCCGTCATTGAAGATGGCTCGCCAGACGAGGGCGACGGACATCGAGGCGCCGAGCAGCGAGGGCGCGTAGAACGCCGACCGGTAGAAGCCCTTGCCGCGTTTGATGGGCTTCAGGGCGAGGGCGACGCCGAGCGCGAGCGCCAGTTGCGCGGGGACGGCTATCACCACGTAGGTGAGGGTCGTCAGGACCGAACGCCAGTAGCGGGGGTCCTCGGTGAACATCTGCGTGTAGTTGCGCAGGCCCACCCAGTGCGGCGGATTGAAGAGGTTGTAGTCGGTGAAGGACAGGTACAGGGAGATGGCCATCGGCAACAGCGTCAGGACGCTCGCGCCGAGCAGCCACGGGGAGAGGAACACCCAGGCGGCGCCCTGGCGTTCGCGCTTGGGACGGCGCTTCGAGGCCGTGGTGATGGCGGGCTTCGCCGGTGTCGGGATCGCGGTGGTGGTCATGACCTCAGCTCCGCCTTCGCCTCGGTGATGTAGTCCTTGGCCGCCTTCCCGGGTGACATCCGGTCGAAGGAGACCTGGTCGTAGTCGCGTTGGAAGGTGGTCTGGAGGGAGTTGTCGCCGGGCGGCGGGGCCTGCGGCGGGTCGTCGAGGGTGCCTTCGACGGATGCCTGGTAGTCGGCGATGGTCTTGTCGAAGTCCTTCAGCAGCGGGGTGGTCTCCTCGCGGATGGTCTCGTTGACGGGGATGCCACGGGTAGCGCCGAGGATCTTGGCCGCGTCCTCGTCGTTGACCAGGAAGTCGACGAGCTCGGCCGCCTCCTTGGCGTGGGCCGTGTGGGCGCCGATGCCGAGGAACATCGACGGCTTGTAGTACTGGCCGGGTGTGCCGTCCGCGCCGGACGGCATCGGGGCGAGGGCGATGCCGGTCGGGACGAGCGCGAGGTAACCGCTGGTCGGCGCGTCCCAGTTGGTGTCGGCGACCGCCTTGCCGCGGCCGAGCGGGGTGTTCTCGACCGAGCCGTCGAGCTGGGTGTTCTGCTCGGCCGGGGAGACGGCTCCCTCCCGTTGCAGCCCCTTGGTGAAGGTCCACCACCGGGCCAGATCATCGGCGGTGAAGCCGAGTTGACGGTCCTCCGTGTACAGGGCCTTGCCCTGCCCGCGCAGCCACACCTCGAAGGCGTCCTCGCTCCAGCCGGGGTCGGTACCGCCGGGCCTGCCGGTCGCCTTCGCCAGGGCGCGCATGTCGTCCGCCCAGTCGTCCCAGGTCCAGCCCCGTTTCGGGAGCGGGACCCCGGAGTCCTTCCACGCCTTGACGTCGTACACGACCGTCTCGGTGCCGCGGCCCTGCGGGATGGCGTACTGGGTGCTGTCCACGCGGCCGGTGGCGAGCAGGCCGGGATCGATCTCGGAGGTGTGCAGGACGGCCTTCTGGCGAGCGAGATCCAGCAGGACGCCGCCGGAGGCGTACTGGTCGATCTGCCGGTAGTCGAGCTGCATCACGTCGGGTGCGTCGCCGCCCGTGGCCTGGACGGCGAGCTTCTGCTTGTAGGCGTTGTAGTCGGAGAACGACGTCCGCACCTGGACGTCCGGGTGCTGTTTCTCGAACAGGGCGACGGCCTGGTCGGTGCGTGCCGCGCGGTCGGGGTTGCCCCACCACGTGTAGCGCAGCACCACCTTGCCGCCGCCGGCCGATTCCCCGGATCCTCCGCAGCCGGCCAGCACCGCGCAGAGCGCCAGTGCCAGGGCCGAAGCGCAGAACCCCGTTGTCCTGTGTTCGGGCATGCCGAGGTCACCTCATCCTTTCCTCGGACTTCCTTGCGACCCCCCTCGGCCCCCCTGGAAACCTCTGCTACTCGCCGCCGTACGGGAGCGTCGTCCCCGGCAGGTTGTACTCGTCGCGGCGGCCGCACATCCCGAACCCTCCGAGCCGCGTGGGCGCGGTCTCGTACGCGGTCGCCTCGCCGAGGTACGACGGCCCGCCGGCCAGCAGCGCGTCCAGCTGGGCGCCGGTGCGCTCGGCGGCGGCCAGCGCACCGGCCCGCCACAGTTCGCGCCAGCGCGGCACCTTCTCGCGCACCAGTTGGGCGGCGGCCCGCTGGAACTCGGTGTACGGGCCGTTGTCCCCGGCGACCAGCGCCTCGCGCAGCCCGAGGTAGCCCTCGACGGCGAGGTCCCGGCGCCTGCGAGCGGCCTGCTCCACCTCGGCTCCCGTGCCGGGTGGCAACGTTGCCACGGCCGCGTACCGTTCCGGGTCGGCGAGCACCTCGGGCGGGAAGGTGAAGACGGCGTCCCCGGCCTCGGGCAGTCCGCTGTTCTGCATCAGCACGGTGATGCGCAGATCACCGCCCTGCACCATGCGGTGCACGGTGCCCGGGGTGAACCAGGCGACGGATCCGGGCTCCAGCGGGATGTCCCGGTAGCCGTCCGGGCTGAGGGTCTGCACGGCACCCCGGCCGCCGGTGACGACGTACGCCTCCGTGCACACCAGATGCAGATGCGGGCTGCCGCCGCAGACGCCGTCGGCGGCCTCCCAGTCGTAGGCGCTGAGGTGGGACAGGCCGATGGCGCCGGGGAGGGGGTGCGGGAGGGCGGGCTTGGGTGTGTTCACCACGGCAGGCCCTCCAGGTGGGCGGCGACGCGGTCGGCGTCCCAGGCGCCGTCGGCGAAGACGATGCGGTAGCGGTAGGCGAAGGACTCGCCGGGCGGCAGTTCGAACTCCTCGAAGAACGCCCAGGAGAAGGCGGCCGTGGGGATCGGTTCGGCGCGCACGAACCAGTGCGACTCGTGGATCGGCGTCTGTCCGTCGAGGTTCTCGGGGGCGTGGGCGAAGACGATCGTGGAGTGCCCGTCCACCTCGTCGTGCTCGGTGGTGTACGCCAGCCAGGGGCCCTGGGTGCCCATCAGCTTCTCGGCGCCGGTGACGGAGTCCGGGCCGAACGCGGTGCCGCCGGTGAAGTCCCGGGGCCCGCGCCACTGCAGTCCGGTGTAGCCGGCCATCTCGCGGCCTTCGGTGGTGGGGGAACCGAAGGTCAGCGGCTCGTCGCGGACGTTGGTGAGATGGATCGACCAGTCGAGCGCCCAGGCGCCGGCCCCCTCGTCGACGGAGTGGACGGTGAGCCCGCGCACCTCCCGCGCCCACTCGGCGCCGCCGTTCTCCACCCAGGTCAGCGCCTCGGTGAAGGCGAACCGGTCGTCCGCCACGGCGAACTCGGTGAAGCCGTCGTGCCGCATCGAACCGACGCGCTCCGGCAGCACCTGGTAACCCTGGCCGTGGACGTAGGTGTTGCCGCCCCAGAAGTTCTGCCCGGACAGATGGCTGGCCGTCATCTGGAGGCCCTTGTGCCAGCGGTGGTCGCTCGGCCGGTAGCCGGTGACGGTGCGGCCCGCGAGGGTGCGCACCGGGTGGGCGTACGGCTTGCGCGCCTCGTACGCCTCGGGGTCGGGGCGGTAGACGTAGCGGAGGATCTCGGTGCCGTCCGGTGCCGCGACGGCGATGTGCTCGCCGTGGACGTGGCTGACGCGGATGCTCATGCGCGCTCCTCGGTGGGGGCCCAGTGGGGGTGGTCGCCGTGCATGGCTGCGTAGTAGGGGTCGCCGGGGCCGATCTCGCCCGCGTGCACGGGGCGGCCCGTGAACGCCGACTTGTAGAGCGCGGCCGCGAATTCGAGGGTGGCTCGGGCGTCCGGTCCGCTGCCCGGCGGCCGTACGCCTTCGTCGTAGGCGTCGAGGAGGGCGCCGAGCTGGGCGGTGTGCGAGCTGGGCACGTCCGTCCCGGGGGTGCGCCAGGCGGCGGCGCGGTCGGCGGGGACGTGCGGGGCCGGGGTGTAGACCCAGTCCTCGTTGCGGTGCCCGTAGAGGTGGGTGAGCTCGACGGTGGCGTCCGCGCAGTCGACGCGGATGCGGCTCACCTCCTGCGGGGACAGCACGCTGTTGACGACGGTGGCGAGCGCGCCGTTCGCGAAGCGCACGAGGGCGGTGGAGACGTCCTCGCTCTCCGTGTCGTGGACCAGGCGGGCCGCCATGGCCCGGATCTCCGTCCACGGGCCGAGCAGGTGCAGCAGGAGGTCGTACTGGTGGATGCCGTGGCCCATGGTCGGGCCGCCGCCCTCGCTCGCCCAGGTGCCGCGCCACGGTACGGCGTAGTAGGCGGCGTCCCGGTGCCAGGTGGTCTGGCAGTGCGCGACCAGCGGGGCGCCCAGTGCGCCGCCGGTGATCAGCTCGCGGGCGTGCACGGCGCCGGAGCCGTAGCGGTGCTGGAAGACGACGGAGGCGTAGCCGCCGGAGGCCTCCTCGGCGGCGGCGATCTCGTCGTACTCGGCGAGGGACAGGCACAGCGACTTCTCGCACAGCACCCAGGCACCGGCTTTGAGCGCGGCGACCGTCTGCTCGCGGTGCAGTGAGGGGGGTGTGCCGATGAGGACGAGGTCGGGGTGTACGGCGTCCAGCATGGCGTCGACGGAGGTGTACCCGGCGACCTGGCCGCCGGCGAGCTCACGGAAGGCGTCGAGGCGGGCCTGGTCGACGTCGACCGCGGCGACCAGTTCGGCGCGGTCGGCGTGGGCGGTGAGGGCGAGCAGATGGCTGCCGCTGACGATCGCGCCGGTGCCGATCACGGCGACGCGGCGGCGGTTCTGGTGGGGGGACATGCGGTCCTCCTAGGAGTGCCGGGACCAAGACGCTGAGAAAGCGCTTGCTCTCGGAGGGACCCTAGATCCGCAGGAATGTCAGGACAACCCCCCGCGCAGCGATGGCGGAAAGAAGCTCTTGGAGAGGTCTTGTGCCTCTTTGTCCGCACGCGGGTATGGGTGAGCGCCGGCCGTCCTGACGGCGGACGGCCGACGGTCTGTGGACCGGGACGCTCGGATGCTCAGACCGAGCGTCCCGGCCGTGGCGAGGGCGGTCGGTCAGTCGCCCACCTGCACCACCACAGTCGCCCCGGCCCGTACGGTCGGCGTGGCGTAGGTGTACGTCACGCCGTTCACCGTCTTGGTGCGTGCCCGCTGCGGGACGCCGTTGACCCTGATCTTCTTGTGGACGCCGGGGAAGCGGGCCTCCCAGCGGTAGGCGCCGCTGTGCGCGTTGTTGGTCAGCGCGGTCTTCGTCGTGCCGTCGTGCCGGACGGTGATCGTGTCCTTGCCGATGGGGACGTCCGCCGCCTGGAGCCAGTCCATGCCGGAGGGCAGCCGGGACTGGGTGGTCACCGTGCGGTCCGCGGCGTCCGGCGCGATACCCATCAGGCCCTGGACGGTCTGGCTGACCAGGGTGAACGACACCTCGGGGTAGTCGCCATCGGGGCCCTGGCTGGAGTTGATGTGCTGGATGTCCCGCTCGCCGTAGATCTTCTTCATCCACGCCCAGGCCGTGTCGTTGCGGTTGTTGTTGAAGAACATGTCGGGCAGGTACGTCGTGGACTCGATGTTGGGCGAGCCCTGCGGTCCCAGTTCCTGCGCCTCGATGTAGTCGAGGTAGGCGTCGTTGCGCGGGCCGGGGTCGATGATCTGCTTCATCGGCATGAAGACGCTGTTCTCCTTGCCCCAGCCGGTGACCGGGGTGCCGGAGACGGTGTAGGCGCGGACCATGTCGGCGCCGCTTCCGGTGCCGCTCCAGGTGTCGTTGAAGTACTTCTTCAGGTCGGCGGCCCGCCGGTCGTAGGTCTTGGCCAGCTTGGTGTCGCCCTTGCCGCGGGCGAGCACGGCCATCGCCAGGTACGCCTGGTACTCGGTGGCGATGGTGTCCCCGGCCTCGGCGAGGTCGTCGCCGTCCTGCTCGTTGTAGCTGGCGGCGCCGGCGAAGATGCCCTGGCCCGTACCCTCGGCGACCTTGACCTTGCCGTTGTCCTTGGCGGAGTTGTGCAGGTCGATGAACTGGTCGGTGGCGTGCCGGTAGAAGTCCCAGAGCACCGGGTCGTCGACGTACCTGCGGTCGCCGGTCCAGAGGTAGGCCTGGGCGGCCTTCTCGACGAGTTCGAAGACGGCCGGCACCTCGCGCACGAAGTTGTCCGGGCTCTTGTAGTCGATGCTCAGGTACGTCTTGGCGTCGAAGTTGAGGGACCACACGGGGAAGTACTTGTGCTCGGCGGTGGCCGACGCCGCGTAGGAGCGGAGCATCGTCACGTTCTCGGTGTCGAGGCCGAGGAGGTGGGCGCCGGCGAGCTGGTGGGTCATGTCGCGGGAGTAGTAGGCGCTGCGGTTGGCGTATCCGGCCCAGTAGGTGGGCTCGTACGTCGCGGTGCCGGTGCCGCCGGTCTGGTACTCGTCGACGTTGACCGGGCCGGTGGTGCCGGGCAGCTGCACCCAGCTGTTGGCCTTCTTCTTGGCCCAGGCGAACATCTCGGCGACCTCGGGGTCCGAAGAGGTGACCTCGGGGTCGGCGGGCGCGGCCGGGGAGATCATCAGGTCGTCGGCGTTCACCCACGCGGTGCCGGAGCCGAAGGCGATCTCCAGCCGGTCGCCGGTCTTCAGCCGGACGTTGCTGATGGTGTACCTGGCATAGCCGGCGTGCTGCGGCAGATCGATCGTGCCGACGGTCTCGCCGTTGCGCCGGATCGTGTACGTGCCGCCGGTCCCGGCGCTGCCGATCCACGCGGAGAAGTCGTAACTGCCGTTGCGGGGCGCGATGATGGTCTGTTCTGCGCTCTTGCCCGCGCCGGCGTCGAGGTAGAGGAAGCGGGTTCCGCCGTGCCGGTTGCCGGTGCCGACGCCGGTGCCGGGACCGAAGGTCCAGCCCACCCCGCCGTTCTCGAAGCCCGGGTCGCTGATGGCGAGTTGGGGGGCGGTGGCGCCGGTTCCGGGCGCCGCCGTGGCCGACAGCGCGGGGGCCGTCGACATGAGGAGGGCAACAGCGGTGAGCAGCACGAGTCTTGAGGGCTTCATCGGAACTCCCGGTCTTCGGTGACGTCGGGCGGGGCGGCCGAGTGGCCGCAAGCTAGCAGGGGCCGATGAGGCGATTCAATGGTCATGCGGAAGAAACATGCAAGACACGCAGTCCATATGCGATCCGAAAGAGAAGACCGGACTGAAAGTTTTCAATCATGCCTTGCAAGCAGGACAGGGCGCTTGCTAGCTTCCAGCCGCGTCACGCGTTCGTCACACATGACCGTCCGTGACGAGCGGGCACGTATCATCGACGGCTGGCGCACGGGTGACGGAGGGAACCGCATGAAGGTCGGCATCACCGAGGTCGCGGTCCGGGCGCAGGTGAGCGAGGCCACGGTCAGCCGTGTCATCAACCGGCGCCAGGGCGTGTCGCGCAAGACCCGCGAGGCGGTCGAGCAGGCGATGGCCGACCTGGGGTACGAGCGGCAGACGCAGGGGCACCTCGTCGCGGTCATCACGGAGTTGGTGTCCAACCCGTTCTTCGCCGACGTCTGCGAGCGGATCGAGTCCACTCTCGCCCCGCACGGGCTGAAGACGATCCTGTGCCCGTGCTTCCCCGGCGGAGTGCAGGAGCTGGACTTCCTGACGTCCCTCGCCGACCGGGGTGTCGCCGCCGTCGTCTTCCTCTCCGCCAGCAACACGATCGAGGGCGCGGACCCGCAGGCGTACGAACTGCTGCGCTCCCGCCGGATCCCGTTCGTCGGGGTCAACGGCCAGTTCGAGGGCGGGGACGAGGCGCCGGTCTTCTCCACCGACGACCTGCTGGCCGCCGAACTCGCCGTCGACCACCTCTACCGGCTCGGTCACCGCCGGATCGGCATGGCGTCGGGCCCGGTCGGCAACCGTCCGGCAGACCGCCGGGTCAGCGGCTTCGTCTCCTCGCTCGCCCGACGCGGCGTCGAGGACCCGGAGCAGTGGGTGGTCCGGCAGTCGTACACCGTCGAGGGCGGCCAGTCCGCCGCGATCTCGCTGCTCGGCCGTGGCGCCACGGCCGTCGTCGCCGCCAGCGACTACATGGCGCTGGGCGCGATCCGCGGCGCGCGCCGCCAGGGGTACAACGTCCCGGGCGACGTGTCGGTCGTGGGCTACGACGGCGCCATGATCATGGACTTCGTCGACCCCCCGCTCACCACGGTCCGGCAGCCGGCCGACCGCCTGGCCTCGGAAGTGGCGCGCAGCATCATCGCCCTGGTCGGCAACCGTGACGTCCCCGTCGGTGAACTCCTCTTCGACCCCGAACTGGTGATCCGCGCGAGCACGGCGCCGCCGAAGCAGGAGTAGTCGGATCGGGTCTCCCCCGACTCATCGGATCTGTAGGCACTGACACATAACTCACGTACCTCAACACGTCAGAAATGCCCGGGAAGTCGACGGGCATGGGCATTTGACTCGCATATTCATCGGATGTTTCGTCGCTCACGGATGCTCCGGAGGGGCTATGTCGCGGTTCGTGTTTCTAGGAGTGGCACTCGCGTTGCTGGGAGGTGGTGCGGCCGGGCCCGTCGCCGCGGCACCGAAACCCGCGGCGCCCGTCGTGGTCGACGTGGACGCCTACGGGGCGGATCCCACCGGCCGGACGGACTCGGCGCCCGCGGTCACCGCGGCGCTGCGGCATGCCAAGAGCCTCCACCGGCCGGTGCGGATCGTGTTCTCGAAGGGCACCTACCAGCTCTATCCCGAACGGGCCGAGACGCGTGAGCTCTACGTGTCCAACACCGTGGGCGCCGACCAGCGTTACCGGGACAAGAAGATCGGGCTGCTCATCGAGGACATGCACGACGTCACCGTCGACGGCGGCGGGGCGGAGCTCGTCTATCACGGGCTCCAGACGGCGTTCGCGTCGATCCGCTCCACGAACGTGACCTTCACCAACTTCTCCTTCGACTACGCGGCCCCCGAGGTCGTCGACGCGACCGTGGCAGGCGCCGGGGTCACCGACGGGCACGCCTACCGCGTCCTGTCGATCCCCGCCGGCAGCCCCTACCAGGTGAACGGCACGCACATCAGCTGGCTCGGCGAGACCAGTCCGGCCACCGGGCAGCCGTACTGGTCGGGTGTCGACGGACTCCAGTACACGCAGATCCACGACCCCGCGGCGCAGCGGACCTGGCGCGGCGACAACCCGCTGTTCAACGACGTCGCCTCGGTCACCGACCTGGGCCACCGCCGGATCAGGATCGACTACACCACCTCTGCACGGCCGGCGGACGCCGGGCTCGTCTACCAGATGCGCAACATCGAGCGGACGGAACCGGGCGCGTTCATCTGGCAGTCGAAGAACGTGACCCTGCGCTCGATGAACGCCTACTACTTGCAGTCCTTCGGCGTGGTGGGGCAGTTCAGCGAGAACATCACGATCGACAAGGTGAACTTCGCACCCGATCCGGCGTCCGGCCGCTCCACGGCCTCCTTCGCGGACTTCGTGCAGATGTCCGGCGTGAAGGGGAAGGTCTCGATCACGAGAAGTGTCTTCGACGGGCCGCAGGACGACCCGATCAACATCCACGGCACCTATCTGGAGGTCGTCGGGAAACCCGGCCCGTCCACCGTCACCCTCGCCTACGAACACCCGCAGACCGCCGGTTTCCCGCAGTTCGCCCCGGGTGACGAGGTCGAGTTCACCGACAAGCGCACGATGACACCGCTGACCGACGCGCACGCGGTGGTCACCGCGGTCGACGGGCCGAGCGGCATGGACCACGACAAGTCCCTCACCACGATGACCGTCACCTTCGACCGGCCGGTCCCCGCCGGGACCGAGATCAACGGCACGGTCGTCGAGAACATCACGGCCACCCCGTCGGTCGTCATCTCGCACAACGTGTTCCGCAACGTCCCGACCCGCGGTGTGCTGGTCACCACCCGCAAGCCCGTCCTCATCACCGACAACCGGTTCGACGGGATGTCCATGGCGAGCATCTACGTCTCCGCCGACGCCTACCAGTGGTACGAGTCCGGTCCGGTCACCGACCTCACGATCCGCGGGAACACCTTCACCCGGCCCAGCGGCCCGGTCATCTTCGTGGAACCGACCAACCAGGTCGTCGACCCGGCGCACCCGGTGCACCACGGCATCAAGGTCGAGGACAACAGGTTCGACATCGGTGACGTCACGGTCGTCAACGCCAAGAGCGTCGGCGGGTTCGCCTTCACCGGCAACACCGTGCGCCGGCTGGACAAGGCCGACGCACCGCCCTACACCTCGCCGCTGTTCGTCTTCCACGGCAGTACGGGCATCCGCATCGCCCACAACCACTACGACAAGGGGCTGAACACGTCCGTGGTCACGGACTGAACCGGGCGTCTCCCCGGCGGCCGACGGCAGTTGCCTGCGTCGGCCGCCGTTCGTGCGCGGGTGGTGCCCCGAGGGCCCGTTCGGGTACCGGTGCCGGGGCCAGGTCCTCTTCGGCCCAGACCACCTTGCCGCCCGGTGCGGAGCGGGAGCCCCATCTGCGGGACAGCTGGGCGATCAGGAAGAGGCCGCGGCCGTTCTCGTCACTGGTGCGGGCGCTGCGCAGGCGGGGGGAACAGGTGCTCGTGTCGAACACTTCGCAGGTCAGGACCTGGTGCCTGATCAGGCGCAGGCCGATCGGGCCGCTGCCGTGGCGGACGGCGTTGGTGACCAGTTCACTGACGATCAGTTTCGTGGGGTCCTCAAGCCCCTCCAGCCCCCATGCGGCCAGCTGACGGGCCGCCAGGCGCCGGGCGCGGCGGGCGGCGGTCTGGTCACCGGGCAGCGTCCAGCAGACGGCCTGGGTGGGGCTGAGCGTGCGGGTCCGGACCAGAAGCAGCGTGGAGTCGTCGGAGGGTGCCCGCCCCTGGAAGGTCTCCATCGCGCGGTTGCAGAGGTCCTCCAGGGAGCGGCTCGGCTGTGCCAGGGCGGTGCCCAGCCGGTGCATGCCCTCCTCGATGTCGTCGACGCGCGTCTCGATCAGGCCGTCCGTGTACAGGGCGAGGAGACTTCCCTCGGGCAGTTCCAGCTCCACGGCCTCGAAGGGGACCCCCAGCCCGACGCCCAGCGGGGTTCCGGTGGGCAGGTCGGGGAAGGTGACCCGGCCCTGCGGGTCGATGACCGCGGGCGGGGGGTGCCCGGCCCGTGCCATGGTGCACCGGCGGGTGACCGGGTCGTAGACCGCGTACAGACAGGTGGCACCCAGCGCCGCGGGGTACTGGTCCGGGGTGTCGGCGTCCGCCTCGGCCAGTCGCTGGACCGTGTCGTCGAGGTGGGTCAGCAGCTCGTCGGGGGGCAGCTCCATGTCCGCGAGCGTGCGTACGGCGGTGCGCAGCCGGCCCATGGTCGCGGCGGCGTTGATGCCGTGTCCGACGACGTCGCCGACGACGAGCGCCACCCGTGCGCCGGACAGCGGGATCACGTCGAACCAGTCACCGCCCACGCCGTGCTCCATGTCGGCGGGGAGATAACGCGAGGCCGTCTCGACGGCCGTGCCGCCCTTCAGACGGTGCGGGAGCAGGTGGCGTTGGAGGGCGAGGGCCGTGGTGTGCTGACGGACGTACTGGCGCGCGTTGTCCAACGACAGCGCGGCGCGGCCGACGAGTTCTTCGGCGAGGAGCACGTCGAACTCCTGGAACGGCCCCGGGTCCGTGGTGCGGATGAACAGCACCATGCCCAGCAGGACACGCCGCGCACGGATGGGTATCACCATCAGGGAGTGCATGCCGTTCTCGCGGATCTTCTGCGCCCGTGCCGGGTCATGGTCGATCCAGGTGCCCGGAGCGGTGTCCAGGACCGGCTCCAGGTGGGGCCTCCCGGTGCGCAGGACGGCGGCGAACGGTGAGGCGGGCGGCCAGGGGACCGTCTCGCCGCGCCCCCAGGGGGACTCCGGGATCCCGTGCTGGACCGAGGCCAGGCCGGCGCGTCGGAACACGGGAAGGCGCCCGCCCGCCGGGCCGACCCGGACCGGGGATCCTTCGCCGCACGGGACCGACTGCTCCAGGTCGACGGCCACGTAGTCGGCGAGCAGGGGCACGGCCAGGTCGGCCAGTTCCTGGCTGGTCCGCATCACGTCCAGGCTGCTGCCGAGGCGGGCACTGCCCTCGCTGAGGATGGCAAGGCGGTCGCGCGCCCGCTGGCTCTCGGTGAGGTCGACACTGATGACGCACACCCCCAGCGCTCGGCCGTCGGCGTCCTGGAGGCGGAAGATCGAAGCCACGAACGTGTGCTCCCGATGCGGGCTCGACGGCAGCCACGTCCGGTGGTCGTGGACCTTGCTGGGCCCGCCCCGGAGAACCTGCTGCATCGCCGACTCGAGCGTTTCGGCCTCGTCACCCGGCAGCACTTCGGTGAACCGACGTCCGAGCCGCCGGTCGCGGGAGATGCCGTCGTGACTCTCCATCGTGTCGTTCACCCAGGTGCACCGCAGTTGCGGGTCCCGCACGACGATGCCCATCGGCACGCGGGCGAGCAGCGACTCCCGCACCAGTCCGTTCGTCGCCTCCCCGGTGGCCGTGCCGATGTCGGTGACGGACACGAGCCACCGGACCGTGTCGCCCTGTCCCCACAGCATCGAGACCCGCAGGCTCACGTGGAGCCCGTGACCGTCCCTGTGCCGTACCGTCGCCGTGCCCGACCAGCCGTGCCGGGCCCGGCACTGCTCGACGAACTCCGGTGTCGTCGGGGCTTCCTCGCAGGACGGCAGTACGACCGAGGCCGACCGGCCCACTACGTCGGCGGCGGAGTACCCGACCAGCCGCTCGGCGGCCTGTGTCCAGCCGACCACCGTCCCCTGCTGGTCGAGCATCGCGATCGCCGACTCCGCGGGCTCGCGGATGTCCGGCTGTTCACCAAGGGGTATTTCGTCAGTGCTGATCATCGAAGCGTTGTCCTCGGAAGAGATGGCGGCGGGGCGGACGCCTGCGGCGAGAGCGAAATCCCATCGCCGTTTGCCCCTTTTGCCACCATTGACCGAATGCTGCTCCGATCCGTGACAGAGGAAGCCGCCGACGGGGTCGGCGCCGCCGGTCCTCCCGCGCGGAGGCGGCCGGTGCGGACGTACGGTGCTGGTATGTGCGCCATGCGGGAAGGCGGCGCGGCGCAGTCCTTCGAGCCTCGTCCGTCCGCACCCGCCACCGGGTCGCTCCACCGGGCGGAGCTGGACCGGCTGCTGGGGCTCGCCGTGCGCGACACGGGGGTGCTCGCGGGTGCGCTCTTCCTGCTGGCGTCCGACGCGCAGACGCTGCGGCTGGAGGTGACCACAGGGCTGCCGGCGGAGTATCTGACACCCTGCTTCCGGGTGGCGCTCTCCGGTCCCGTTCCGGTGGCCGAGGCGCTGCGCGAACGGCGGCTGGTCTGGCTGAGCGACCCGCAGGAGTTCGCCCGGCGCTATCCGCGCACGGCGATCGCACATCCGTACCACTACGCGGCGGCCGCGGCACCGATCGTCAGCGGCACCAGGGCCTGGGGCACGCTGCTGCTCTTCTGGTCCGGCTCCGACACCGCCGGGTCCGCCGGTCCGAGGCCCGATCAGGTAGCTGCCGCCTGCCGGCGCCTGGGCCGGTTCCTGCGCGAAGCCGCCGGCACCGGCCGCGCCGTCCGTCCGGGCCCGGCACCCCGCACTCTGGCGCAGCCGCCGGCCCGCAGTCGGGAGCCGACCGAGGCGCCGGCTGCGGCGGACCTCGTCGAACGGCTGCCGGAGGGCAACTGCTCACTCGATCTGGAGGGCAGGTTCACCTACGTCAGCGCCACCGCCGCCGTCCTGCTCGGCGGCCGCATCCCCGAGCTGATCGGCAAACGTCCTTGGCAGTCCCTGTCCTGGTGCGCCGACTCCGCCTTCCAGGACTGCCACCGCGGCGCCGTGGTCAGCCGCAAGCCCGCCTACTTCACCGCCATGCGCCCGCCGGACCGATGGCTCGCGTTCGAGCTCTACCCCGACGGATCCGGGGTGAGCGTCCGTGTCTCGCCGACCACCCCGGGCCTGGCCGCGCAGGCCGGGCCCGCGAGGACGGAGATGTTCCCGGACGAACCGATCCCCCTGGGCGAGGTGTACCAGGTGCTGCACCTGGCCGCCGCCCTCTCCGAAGCGGTCGGCGTGCGTGACGTGGTCGATCTGATCACCGAGGAGATGCTGCCGGCCTTCGGGGCCCGGACCGTCGCCCTGCTCACGGCCGAGGACGGCAGAATGCGTGTCATCGGCCGCCGCGGATACAACCCCCGGCTCCTGGAACACTTCGACGGAGCGCCGCTGACCTGCCAGGCGCCCGCGGTCCGGGTCCTCGCCACCGGCCGGCCCGCTTTCTTCGCCACCTTCGAGGAACTGTCCCGCGCCTACCCGCCCGCGCCCCGCCAGCAGGGCCTGCACGCCTGGGCCTTCCTGCCGCTGATCACCTCCGGGCGCCCGGTGGGCTCGTGCGTGTTCGCCTTCGACCGGCCCCATCCCTTCCCCGAACAGGAGCGGGTCGTCTTCACCGCACTCGCCGGACTCGTCGCGCAGGCACTCGACCGGGCCCGCCTGTACGACGCCAGCCAGGAACTCGCACAGACCCTGCAGGCCGCCCTGCTCCCCGGCTCGCTGCCCGACCTTCCCGGACTGGACGTGGCGGCCCGTTACCTGCCCGCCGCCCGCGGCATGGACATCGGGGGCGACTTCTACGACCTGGTCCGCGTCGACGACACCACCGCGGCCGCGTTCATCGGCGACGTCCAGGGCCACAACGTCACCGCCGCCGCGCTCATGGGCCGGATCCGTCCCGCGCTACGCTCCCACGCCGTCAGCGGGGCCATGCCGGCGCAGGCGCTCGCGCAGGCCAACCGCCAGCTGGTCGCCCTCGACCCGGGCCGCTTCGCCAGCTGCCTCTACGCCCACCTCGACCTCGCACACCGCCGGGCCGTCCTGGCCACCGCCGGGCATCCCCCGCCGGTCCTGCGTCACCCGGACGGGCACGCCGAGGTCCTTCACCTGCCGCCCGGACTGCTGCTCGGCATCGACCCCGACACGGAGTATCCCGCCACCGAGATCCCGCTGCCGCCCGGCACCGTCCTCGCCCTGTACACCGACGGACTCGTCGAGACCCCCGGAGTCGACCTGGACGACGCCATGTCGGCGCTCGCCGTCCCCCTCGCCCGGGCCCGGTTCCAGTCCATGGACCGGCTCGCCGAGACCCTGATCGACCACGCCCGGCGGGCCGCTCCCCGGACGGACGACATCGCCCTGCTGCTCATCGGGCTCACCCCCGCCGGACACCCCGCCGCGGTGCGGCACGACACCCGCGGGGGCACGCCCTGACAGCCCAGGGACGGAGATCCGGCGCGGGGTCACTCCCACGACCCGCGAGGACGAGAAGGAGGTGGGCCCATGACCGGGGCAACCGGCAGGGTGGCGCTGGTGACAGGCGCCAGCAGCGGCATCGGTGCGACCACCGCACGGCTCCTGGCCGCACGGGGGATGAGTGCAGTAGTCAACTATCTTCGCAGCGCCGAGGCGGCCGAGGAGGTCGTGGCCGACATCGAGGCGGCGGGCGGCCGGGCCATGGCCGTGCAGGCCGACGTGCGCGAGCCGGCGGCGATCGACGGCATGGTCGAGCAGGTCCAGGCCGCATGGGGCGGCATCGACGTGCTCGTGCACAACGCGCTCATCCCGTATGCGGTCAAGTCGTTCCAGGACATGACCTGGGAAGAGCTGGGCGGCAAGCTCGACGCCGAGATGCACGCGGCGTTCGCGGTCACCAAGGCCGTCCTCCCCCACATGACCGAACAGGGCTCGGGCCGGATCATCTACCTCGGTACCGGCCTCAGCCGGCGCCCCCGGGAGGGCATGGTCGCGCTGGGGACGGCCAAGGCCGCCCTGGAAGGGCTGGCCCGTTATCTCGCCCAGGAACTGGGTCCGCGGGGCATCACGGTCAACGTGGTCGCACCCGGTCCGGTGGAGGACACCCGCATGGCCGGCGTGATCGACGACGCGGTCAGGCGGCGGCAGGTGGCCGCCACCCCGCTGGGCCGCCTGGCACGCCCGGCCGACGTCGCCCGGGCGATCGCCTTCTACGCCGACGAGGACAACGCGTTCATGACCGGCACCACCGCCGCGGTCAACGGCGGAATGGCCATGTACTGACGCCCGCCGCCCCGCGCCCGCGGAGCACCGCCGTGCCGGTCCGGCCGCCCTCCGGGCCGCGTCCGGCAGCCGCCGCCTCGGCGCCACGGGCCGCGGCCCGCGCTCACCGCACGCGCGGACACATCGCGGTGCCACGACCGAGAAGGACGTTCATGCACACCATCGATCTCGCCTACGTCGGGCGCGGCCTGCACGAAGAGCTGGCCGCGTATGTCGCCGACCAGCAGGACTACTACGCCGACGAGGGCGTCCACGTGGCGTTGCGCGACGGCTGCGCCTGGGACGACGAGCGGCTCCGGCGCTGCGCCACCATCGGGCTCGGCCGGGCACTGCTGTCGCGGCTGACCGACGGCACCCCCTGGGTCGCCCTCACCGTCAACACGCACCGTCCGCTGTTCTGGTTCCTCGCGCGCCCCGGCCCGACCACCCTGGCCGACCTGGCCGGCAAGCGGCTGGCCGTGCACGCCCCCGGCACCGCACCCGGGTGCTTCGCCCGGATCGTGCTGCGCCAGGCCGGTCTCGATCCCGACCGCGACGTCCACAGCGTCGTCCGCGCGCCCGGCGACTACGGCCTGGACCTGCGCGGGCTGCACGACGGCAGCATCGACGCCGCCTACGTCGGCAGCACCATGGCTCCGGAGGCGGTGGCCGCCGAGCACGGCTGGCGGCTCCTGGCCTGGGTCGGCGACCACTTCCGGATCCCCACCGTGGGCGTGGCCGTGGACCCCACCCACATCCGGCCCGACGACCCCGCGGTCCAGGCCGTCGTACGAGCTCACCGGCGCGCCCTGCAGGTGATCCACAACGACCCCGACACCACGGTGCGGTACATCCGGACGTTCCTGGGCGGACAGACCGCGGAAGAAGCCCGGGCTCACTACGAGACGTTCATCGCGCCGTATTTCACCACCGACGGCCAGGTCGATGCCAAGGTCGGCGAGAGCGCGATCGCGGCGGTCGCCGCCGAACTCGGCGTCCCCGCCACCCTCACCGCGGCCGAGATCTACCGCACCGCGACGACCGCGCCCTAGGACTCCGGCCAGACCGGCACTGCCGGAGCACACCCAGCGCTGCCGCGGAGACCATCAGCCTTCGAAGAAGGTGACCGTCTCGTCGAGCGGTGCCCGGCCCGTACGAGGGTTACTCACCGTGACGTCCTCGAACCCTATCGACATGCCGCAGAAGAGAAGGAGCTCGTCCGGGGGCGACAGGACCTCCGCGACGGTCCGGTGAAACTTCGCCCAGGCCATCTGGGTACAGCTGTGCAGCCCCTCGGCGCGCAACAGCAGCATGACCGTCTGCAGATACATGCCGGCGTCGGACCACTGGGGCCGGCCCAGGTCCCGGTCGATGTAGCAGAACAGGGCGGCAGGGGCGCCGAAGCAGTCCCAGTTGGCGGCCGCGGCCCGCTGGCGCGCCTCCGTGTCCTCGCGCGCAATGCCGAGCGAGCCGTAGCGCTGCTCACCGAAGGCGGACCGCCGCTCACGGTACGGGGACTGCAGTGCGGACGGATACTGCTCGTACTCCGGCTCGTCCCAGGGATCACCCGCGGCCAGGCGCTCGCCGGCACGCTTCCTGATCTCGGCGAGTGGCCGTCCGGTCACCACGTAGGCATGCCACGGCTGGAGGTTCGAACCGGACGGCGCCCAGGCCGCGGCGGACAACACCCGCTCCAGCGCCTCCCTCGGGACCGGCCGATCGGTGAATCCTCGCACCGCCCGCCGGCTCATGACCGCCTCGTAGACGTCCAAGACCGTCCGCCTCCTCGTCCGCTTGTCGCGTCGACACATTGACCGGCGGAGTTCGAAAAACGTGACAGGGAGCCCGACACGTCATGAGGCGGCGACCGCGTCAGGCCGTGGTGATCGGTGCAACCGGGCTCATCGGCCCGTGGGCGGTCGCACCTCGGCCTGTGTGAACCCGTGGCTCCGCTCGACTTTCGCCACATGCAGTGTGTAGCTCCGGTACCACTCGGCCTGCCCGCGCCGCTGCGCCGCGCGGTGCTCGGCGTCGCGCCGCCACCGCGTGAGGGCGTCGGCGTCGCGGAAGTACCCGACGGTGATGGACAGCCCACCAGGAGTGTGCGCCTGGTCCATCCCCAGAAACCCGGGGACGTCCTTCACCAGGTCTTCCATGCGTGCGGCGGTCTCGCTGTAGCCGCTCTGGTCCTGGGTTCGCACCGCGGTGAACACAGCCACGTAGTAAGGGGGTTCAAAGGCCTCGACGGGCGCGACAGGCACTTCGGCGTGATCGCTCATCGCGCCACATTAGAACAGGGTGTGCCAGGCGATCCGGGCCTGCGCGGCCGCTTGCCGGTGGGCTCCAGCGGGCGCCCGGGGTCCCGCAAGTGACCGAGGCCGGATCGACATAGGGTGTATATCGGACAGCAGTAGTCATCGAGGGAAGGTGCGTGCCATGAAGTTCGCAGTCATCGGCGGAACCGGGCTGATCGGGTCACGGGTCGTGGCGGACCTCGACGCGGCCGGGCACGAGGCCGTGCCGTACTCCCTGTCCACGGGCGTGGACGTTCTCACCGGTCAGGGGCTGGAGGAGGCCGTCGCGGACGCCGACGTCGTCATCAACCTGACGAACTCCCCGACCTTCGACGACGCTTCGCTCACCTTCTTCCAGACCTCGATGGACAACCTTCTCGGCGTGAGCGAGAAGGCAGGGGTAGGGCACTTCGTCATCCTTTCGATCGTCGGCGTGGACCAGGTGCCCGATCTGGACTACTACCGGGCGAAGGTGCTTCAGGAAGACCTTCTCAAGGCCGGGCCGGTCCCTTACTCCATCGTCCGTGCCACGCAGTTCATGGAGTTCATGGACGCGACCCTGGCCATGACCGCCGACGGCGACACCGTCCGCCTGCCGCACACGCCGATCCAGCCGATCGCCGCCGCGGACGTCGCCGCCGCCGTCGCCGATGTCGCCGCGGGCAGGCCTCTGAACGGCGTCCTCAACGTCGCGGGCCCCGACGTCTACCCGCTCGACGAACTCGGCCGGCTCACCCTGTCGGCCAAGGGCGACAGCCGTTCCGTCATCACCGACGACACCGCGGGCCTCTTCGCCGCCGCCCACGGCGATGTCCTCATCGCCCCGCAGGGCGCCCGGATCGCCCCCACCCGCTACACCGACTGGCTCTCCTGAACCAGCGACCCGACGCCGACCGGTCAGCGTGCGGTTTCCGCACCGTCGACGAAGATCGTTGTCCCTGTCGTGAACGACGACTCCGTGGACGCCGGACAGACCGCGGCGCCGGCGATCTCCGCAGCCGTACCCGGTTGTCCGAGGGCTGTCGCCCGGGCCGGTTCGGCGACGACGGCTTCCGGGACCCGGTCTCAGGTGCCGGATCCGCCGGCCCTGGTCGGTCTTGACGAAGTGCCCACCCCGCGCGATGGCCGGCTCCGATACCTCCGCCGCCCTGGCTGTCGCTATCGGCAGTACGGGTGATCATCCCTTCCACGCGGCTACACCCCGCCTTCCTCCTCCACCGCCCCGTGGAACCGCTCCCGATACGCCCGCGGCGATCGCTCGTACCGGCGTTTGAACGCGCGGGAGAAGTACAGGCGGTCGCGGACGCCGACCTCGTGGGCGATCTGGCCCACGGCCAGGTCGGTGAAGCGCAGGAGGCGGGCGGCCTCCATCATCACGCGCTCGGTGATCAGGGTCCGTGTCGAGCTTCCGGTCACGCCGGACAGGGCGCGCCACAGAGCGCTTTCGGAGACGCCCAGTTCGCGCGCGTAGTGGCGGACGTCGTGGTGGCGGGCGAAGTCGCGTTCCAGGAGGACGTTGAAGCGCCGGTACAGCCGGGTGTCGGGGTCCTCCTTGCTCCCGGGGTCCGGCGACTCGCCGTGGTCCTGCCAGCGGCCGATCCAGGACAGCAACGTCAGCAGCAGGTGCCGCTGGACGTTGTCGCTGGAGGCGGACAACGGGCGCCGGGTCTCCGCGGCAAGTGCCCCGATCACGGCGTCGAAGTGCGCGGTGTCCTCCAGCGGGACCCGCACCATGGGCCGACCGCGAGCGGTGAGCAGGCGGCCGGGGTGCGAGCGAGTGGACAGACCCTCGTGCAGCAGCTCGTCACCGAAGCGCACGATCGCCCCGGACAGTTCCCTCGCATGCTCCAGGAAGTGCACCGGGCCACGGCCGAGCACCAGCACCGTGCCGGGACCGACGACCGTGCGCTCGCCGTCCACCAGGTGGACACCGGTGCCACTCCTGGTCCAGAACAGCTCGTGGTACGCGTGCCGGTGCGGGCCACGGACGGGGCAGGTCTGAATGCTCAGGGCCGCGTTGTCCAGGGGCAGCACGTGGAGCGCGGGATCCGCCGCGGACAGCCGGGCGATCAGCAACTCACGGTCGCCCGGCGGCGGGACGCTGGCAGGGTCGGTGCGCAAGGTGGGGTGCTCCTGCAGATGGCGGCGGTCGACGGCAAGCGGCGACGCGCACGGCGGGTGGCGCGTGGTGGTACTGGGAGCCGCCTGTGTCCCGGCCATGATTTCCGCCGGGCACCGGCGATGTCCATACAAATCCGGTGGCCGTCCGTCATGCGCACGGAGAATCCATACTTCCGCGATCCATGTCCATGGGCGGGCGCGGTGGACGTGACAAATCCTGGGCAGTGCCCGGCCGGGCCGTACGTTCTGTCCATCCCTCCAGGAGACCCACATGATTGGTCGTCGTTCCCTGATCCGCCGCGGGGGTGCCGCCGCGGGCGCACTCGCCCTGGGAACCGGAGCCGGAGCCGGCTTGGTCACCGCGGCCCCCGCTTCCGCCGCATCCGGCAGTACCGGCTTCCTGCCCCTGCCGGAACACGTGAAGCCACTGCCCGACACCGGCGACGGGTACCGGCTGGAGCGCGTCGGCCGTAACGGCTATGTGCTCATAGCAGGGATCGTGCAGTGCGTCTTCGTCGTCACCCGTGAAGGTGTCGTCCTCGTCGACGCGCCGCCCGCCGCCCGCGCGGCGATCCGTGCCGCCATCCCCTCGGTGACCGACAAGCCGGTCACTCACGTCATCTACAGTCACGACCACGCAGACCACATCGGCGCGGTCGGCGACCACCCCGGGGCGACACTGATCGCGCACAAGGACTGTGCCGCCCTCCTCGCCGCCTACGCCGACCCCGCGCGGCCGGTGCCTCACCGGATCATCCGCGACCACCACAAGGTGATCCACATCGGCGGCGAGGAGATCCACTTCATCTACCCGGGCCCCAACCACGAGGCGGGGAACATGATGATCTACTTCCCCCGGCTGCGACTGGCCCACATGGCCGACGTGGTCATGCCCGGCTGGGCGCCCTACCGCGCCTGGGGCAACGCCGACAACATTCCCGGCCTGCTGACCGCGCACGACGCGATCCTGGACCTGGACTTCGACACCTTCTGCGGCGGTCACGTGTACCGCACGGCCACCCGCGCCGAGGTCGCGCAGTCCCGCGAGTTCTTCGTGGACATGTGGTCCACGACCGTACGGAAGAGCGGTGAGATCTCGTCCGCCGACGCGGCAGCGGCGGTGGCCGAGAAGGAGAACGTCTGGGCCGTCCAGAAGGTCTGGATCGACCGGATCGCACAGTCGGTGACCTCGGAGCTCATCGACCGCTGGGGTACCAGGATCGCCGCGGTGGACACCTTCACGCCGGACTGTGTCGGTGCCCTGGTCGTCTCCACCTTCACCGACGCGCCGGTGAACTTCCCCTGACGGCGGTTCCGGATGCGGATGGGAGATCCCACCCCGAACTAGCCGGGGCCTCCCAGGTCCCGGACCTGCGTGCGGACGAGCCGCGCCCCGGTGTCGACCGGTGCGCGGCCCGCTCGGCACCACCCGGGTCAGCCGACGGAGTCGGCCGCCTCCGTGATGACGCGGGTGACCACGTCGGGGCGGGTGACCAGGGACAGGTGGCCCGCCTTCACCTCGGTGACGTGCGCGCCCGCGCGCCGGGCCATCGCCAGTTGCTCGGCCGGCACTATGACATGGTCGGTGGTGCCCACCACGGCCCAGGACGGAAGGGACTGCCACGCCGGGGCGCCGGAGGGTTCCGAACCCGCGCTGACCGCGAAGGGGCGCTGGCCCGCCGCGAGGAGACGCGCCTGGGCGGTGGGCACACCGTTGGCAAAGCAGCCCTGGAAGCCCTGGTAGGCACCGTTCGCCTCCCACTTGAGGTACGCGTCGACGTCGCCGGACGGTCCGCCCGGGTAGGGAACCAGGTTCAGGAACGTCGACGGATCGGCCGTGACGCAGGAACCGGGCTCGGCCGCGTTGATCTGGAAGACGGTCTCGCCCGCGGCGGGGATGTACGCGTCGTCGTAGACGAGCGCCTTCACGTTGTCGCTCCTCGTCGCCGCGTCGGTGATGACGAAGCCGCCGTAGGAGTGGCCGACCAGGACCACCGGGCCGGGGACCGTCGCCAGGAACGACGCCAGGGTCTGGGCGTCGGAGGCGACCCCGCGCAGCGGGTTCGGCGGGGCGTAGACGGTGTAACCGGCGTGCTGGAGACGGCCCATGACCGCGTTCCAGCTGGAGGCGTCGGCCCACGCGCCGTGCACCAGCACGATCGTCGGCTTCTTGCCGGTGTCCGTCGCGGCGGCGGCCGGCACCGCGGTCACCTGCGAGGTCGAGGCGAACAAGGCGGCGGCTGCGGCGAGCACGCAGGACGCGGCGAGCACGCGCCCGCGTCCCGTCCTCGGTCGGGGCAGCTGTCTCATGTGTCTCTCCTTCGCCCGTCAGGCGGTGACACTGCGGACGGCCTCGCGGATCAGGTCCCCGACCTTCTTGGGGTGCGCGAGCATGACCAGGTGGGACGAGTCGACCTCGACCGTGGTCATGCCGGCGCGTTCGTAGCCGTAGCGCTCGACGTCGGGGTTGATGGTGCGGTCCGAGGACGACACCAGACCCCACGACGGCTTGGTCTTCCAGGCCGCGACCGGGGCCGCCTCGGCGAAGGCCGCGCCGGCCAGCGGGCGCTGGGAGACGGCGAGCACCTGGGCGAGGTCCGGGTCCACGTCCGCGGCGAAGATCGCGGGGAACCTGTCGGTCTCGACGGTCACGTCGGTGCCGGGCTCGTCCGAGCCCTCGACCGGGAACGGCGTGTACACCAGGGCCGAGGCGAGCTCGGAGTCCGGGAACCGGCCCTGCAGTTCGCCGAGGCTCTCGCCCTCCTCCAGGGCGTAACCGGCCAGATAGACCAGAGCCTGCACATTGTCCTCGGCGCCCGCGACGGTGATGACGGCACCGCCGTAGGAGTGGCCCACCAGGACGACGGGACCGGGAATCGCGCGGACCACCGAGGCGATGTAGGCGGAGTCGCCGGTGAGGCTGCGGTTGGGTACGGCCGGGGCGAGCACCTTCAGGCCGTCGGCCAGCAGTTCGGGGACGACCCGGGCGAAGCTGGACGCGTCGGCGAAGGCGCCGTGCACGAGGACGACGGTGGGTGTGGAGTCGGTCATGAGATTTCCTTGTCGGCTGTGCGCGGTCTGCGGCGGGCGGCTAGCGCGGGTCGACGCCGATGTCCGTGTCGATGTCGTATCCGGCTTCCGCGTGGTCGGGGGCGGGGTGCGCGATGTCGGTCCCCATGTCGAAGGCCGCCGTCTCGATGGCCTCCTCCAGCTCGGCGTCCTCGCGCTCGGCCCGAACACGGCGGTGGTGCTCGGTCAGCTGGTCCCTGAGGTGCTTCAGGCGCGGGTGGCCTTCGGGTGCGGAGGCCTCGGACGGCTCGTTCGTGGTCACGCCGTCGCCCGGATCAGCCGGTGTACAGGGCCGCGTGCAGCGTGCGTACGGCCAGGTTGATGGCGGCTTCGGCGGCGTGTGTCTCGCGCAGGGTGTTGAGCATCACGAAGTCGTGGATGATGCC
>NZ_JAGXJL010000210.1:0-391 GCF_019091475.1 Streptomyces sp. GbtcB6
ACCGACGGCTCGCCGCTGATCGAGCTGAGCCTGTTCGGCTACAAGTCGTTCACCGGCGGCCTCCTGGTCAACCTGCTATTCATGGGCGGCGTCATCGGATTCTTCCTGGTGTTCACCCTCTACATGCAAGTCGGCCTCGGGTTCTCAGTCCTCCGGTCCGGGCTCACCGGCATCCCGTGGGGCGCCCTTGTCCCGGTGTTCGCCGGTGTGGGCGCCGGCGTCCTAGCCCCCAAGGTCGGTCGGCCGGTTATGCAGATCGGCCTGGTGCTGACCATCGCCGTGCTGGTGTGGCTGGTCTGGATCGTCGGGCGCGGGGACGTCACCTCGCTGAAGACGGCCCCGGCCCTGGCACTCGGAGGTGCCGGCATGGGCCTGGTGGTCGCTCCGCTGC
>NZ_JAGXJL010000211.1:0-388 GCF_019091475.1 Streptomyces sp. GbtcB6
ACTGGCGATTGGGACGAAGTCGTAACAAGGTAGCCGTACCGGAAGGTGCGGCTGGATCACCTCCTTTCTAAGGAGCACTTCTTGCCAACTCCGGTTGGCCAGAGGCCAGTACATCGGCGAATGTCTGATGCTGGTTGCTCATGGGTGGAACGTTGACTATTCGGTCGGGATCTTGGGTCGGAGGCTGCTAGTACTGCTCGTCAGAGCGTGGAACGCATGATCTTCGGACGGGGTCTGGCCGGGCACGCTGTTGGGTGTCTGAGGGAATGAGTTCCCTCGATGCCGGCCCCAGTGAACTCCAGCTTTGGTTGGGGGTGATGGGTGGCTGGTCGTTGTTTGAGAACTGCACAGTGGACGCGAGCATCTGTGGCCAAGTTTTTAAGGGCGC
>NZ_JAGXJL010000212.1:0-387 GCF_019091475.1 Streptomyces sp. GbtcB6
GGTGGCCCACCCCCAGGAGCTGTTCCGGGAGTGCAGCGACTTCTGCGAACTGGCCGCCACGCCCGAGCAGTTCCCCCGCCTCCTCGACATCGCCCTGCGCACGGCCGTCGAGCGCAACGGGGTGTCCGTCCTCGTGGTCCCGGGCGACGTGCTGCTGCACCGGCTCGACCACCCGCGCAAGGCGGCCACCGTGCGGCCCACCACGCCGGTGGTGCGTCCCGCCGACGAGGAGATCGAGCGCGCCGCGGCCCTCCTGAACGACTCGGAACGGATCACGATCCTGGCCGGCGCGGGCTGTGCCGGCGCCCACGACCAACTGGTGCGCCTCGCCGGGGCGTTGCGCGCTCCGGTCGTCCACACCATGCGCGGCAAGGAGCACGTCGAGTA
>NZ_JAGXJL010000213.1:0-387 GCF_019091475.1 Streptomyces sp. GbtcB6
TGCCCAGCGGGACGGGGGTGCGGGCGGGCCCGTCCACCCCCCTGGGCGGGCCCGGGGGGCCGCCGCCGAGGACCCGGGGGGGGTGGGCGAGCGCCCCCCCCAGCAGCCGCCGGGACTCGGCGTACTCGCCGAGTGCGCGCAGGTTGGTGGCGAGGGCTCCCACCACCTGGAGGGTGTGCGGATGGTCGGCCCCGAGCACCCGGCGCAGGCGGGCCACGGTGTCCTCGTTGATGCGGCGGGCCTCGGCGTACCGGCCGGACAGGGTGAGCGCGGTCCCCCGGAGGCTGGCGGACTGCAGCGTGTCGGGGTGGTACTCGCCGAGGGCGCGGCGCCGTCGGTCCACGGGGTCCTCGCTGGCGCGCTCCGCCGCTTCGCGCTCCCCCAGGG
>NZ_JAGXJL010000214.1:0-383 GCF_019091475.1 Streptomyces sp. GbtcB6
ATAAGGATAACTAATATACAGTTCCTTAATATCTAACATATAGATCACTTTCATAAATCTTTCTTGAGTATCTTCTAACGTTCCTTATTTGATTACATCTCAGATAGCTCCTACTCAATAGTAGATGTCTGGTTAAATTTTTTTTTAAACCTCTTATTATTGTTTTGAGGGATATCTAGTTGTGACTTATTGTATTAGTCTGAAACTATAAGTTTCTTTTAAGACTAAATCATCAACATAGCAGACTAGTATTTGAAGTGAAAAATACATACCAGAGATTAAGTAATCAAAAATAAGATACCATAAAATTTGATGAGGATTAAGAATTCTAGGTTCAAGTCATTCGAATAGACTGAACTAGAGTTCTCTATCTTATTCTAATA
>NZ_JAGXJL010000215.1:0-372 GCF_019091475.1 Streptomyces sp. GbtcB6
CCGGCCGGTGTCGAGGTGCACAACCCCGATCTGGTCCTCGCCACGCTCAACGGCAAGGGCAAGCTGGAGATGGAGCTGACGGTCGAGCGTGGCCGCGGTTATGTCTCCGCCGTGCAGAACAAGCAGGTGGGCCAGGAGATCGGCCGTATCCCGGTCGACTCCATCTACTCGCCGGTGCTCAAGGTCACGTACAAGGTCGAGGCGACCCGTGTCGAGCAGCGCACCGACTTCGACAAGCTGATCGTCGACGTCGAGACCAAGCAGGCGATGCGTCCGCGTGACGCCATGGCCTCCGCGGGCAAGACCCTGGTCGAGCTGTTCGGTCTCGCCCGCGAGCTGAACATCGACGCCGAGGGCATCGACATGGGCCCG
>NZ_JAGXJL010000216.1:0-369 GCF_019091475.1 Streptomyces sp. GbtcB6
TTTCTTGAATATTATACATTTTATTAACTTGAAGAATCAAAATATCTAAGTTGATTTTCATCATGATACTTAAATATTTATTGATTTTTCATGACACTTAATTAAATAGAAAATTATTTTTAGTTGAAATTTATTTTTTCAACTAAATTTAAATAATTTTCAAAATATATTTTTTCTTTATTTTATTAATCAATTTTCGAAATTGCATTTCTTAAATGCTAGAATTTCGAATTTTATCTTGAAAAATAGATTAAGTTGTAAATTAATTATTTATTTTAATTAATTCTTGGATCAACTTAAATCAATGATTTTTTCATTTAATGATTAATAAAGGAACTAAAATAGAAAATTAAGTAATTTTCTTAATAT
>NZ_JAGXJL010000217.1:0-368 GCF_019091475.1 Streptomyces sp. GbtcB6
ATAATAATCAAGCTCATTATTTAAAGTGTGTTGTATTTTCTTTGATTCTCTTTATTTAATCTATTTATTTGAAATATATATTTATTTAAAATTTCCAATTTAGAATGAAAAAATTCGAAATATAAATTTTAATTTAATATTTATAAATTTTACTTAGATGGATATGAAAATAACATGAATTATTTCCAGCTTCGTAATAATTTCCAATAAATATTTAGAAAAATATTCAATTTAAGTTGTTACAAACTTAATTTAAATTAATTTACAACTCAAATTTAATTTTCTATAAATATATATTGCATTTCGAAAAATTAAAGTATATAAGAATACAATTTTCGAAAAATGCATAATAAAATAAAAAATAAATC
>NZ_JAGXJL010000218.1:0-356 GCF_019091475.1 Streptomyces sp. GbtcB6
CCGGTGTAGGAGTCGGCTCCGGGCAGCGACGGCCTGTTGGGGTGCCAGGTGACGCCGGGGGCGGCGATCAGACCGTCGTAGATGCGTGTCTCACCGGTGGAGAGGGTGACCTGCCAGCGGTCGCCCGGTAGCGGCTCGGCCTGGTCGACGGACACGCCGAGGGTGACATGGTCGTAGAGGCCGTAGGTACGGGCGAAGGAGCGGATGTAGTCGCGGATCTGTTCCCAGGACGGGTAGTCCGGATACTCGTCGGGCATCGGGAAGCCGAGGAAACCGCTGGTGTACTTCGAGCTGATGAAGTGCGCGCTCTCGTACATCGGGCTGCCCGGGCTGTCGATGTCCCAGATGCCGCCGAC
>NZ_JAGXJL010000219.1:0-353 GCF_019091475.1 Streptomyces sp. GbtcB6
GCCTAAATAAATTCCATCAAGAACTATGATAATGTATTTTAGCAACAGAACCTATGTGTATCTATAATGAAAGTAAACACATAGGCCCACACAGGCACACTTTGGATGGGTCCTATCATGTTGCTAGGTCATACACAGATGAAAGAAGATTGTAAATATACCTGTTACAAATTATTAACTTGACCAAGGGAGCCATCAGATCATTAGATCTGGCAAAAAGTAACCATGGCTATTTGCAATCAAGTAATAATAGGTTTTGAAAACTTACAAACAAGCTAAAACACATACTCCTGCAACAAGGTTAGCTGGATAGTTGGATGTAGGATTTATTTAATTTTAAATTAAATAATTAA
>NZ_JAGXJL010000022.1:0-32650 GCF_019091475.1 Streptomyces sp. GbtcB6
ACACCGCCCAGAACACCAAGCTCCTCGCCAGCGGACAGGCCACCGTCAGCCCCGTCGCCGAACAGGACGTCATCCAGGCCCGCGCCAACGGGATCGACATCACCGGCGTCTCCTCCTACTCCGACGCCGGCCTCGACATCCTGATGACCAACAAGGACATCACCGACCTGACCCAGCTCGACGGCAGGACCGTCGGCCACAAGGGCTATGTGCCCGCCTCGGTCCGGGCGATGCTGGTCAAGGCCGGCGTGAAGTGGGACTCGCTCAAGCTGGTCAAGGAGGGCTACGACCCCTCCGTACTGCCCCGAAAGCAGGGCGGACTCGAAGCGCTCACCGGATTCGTCTCCAACGAGCCCAACCAGCTCAAGGCGGCCGGCCACGACGTCACCGTCTGGAAGCCGGTCGACTACGACGTCCCCAGCTGGCCGGGCGCGATGGCGGTCAACCCGGCCTTCGCCAAGGCCCACCCGCACGCCGTCGAGGACATCCTGCGCGCCGCGTTGCACGCCTACGACTACTGCGGGGCGAGCGCCGCCCACACCACCGAGTGCGTCGGCTACGCGGCCGGCCTGTCGGGACCCACCTACGACAAGAAACTCAATGCGACCATCTGGCAGACCGAGACCCAGGTGGTGAAGGACAACCCGACGCCCGGACAGCCGCTCGGCGGCATCGACCCGAAGAACGTCACGGCGCTCGTCGCCATGCTGCACCAGTTCGCGATCGTCCCCGCCGACGTGACCGCCGACAAGGCCGCGACATGGTTCGACACGTCGTACGTCAAGAACATCTACACGGACGGCAAGCTCGTCTGGCCGGCTCCGTGAGCGGCAGCGCCCCGTAAGGGGCGCGGGGCTGTATCAATTTGCGGCTCCGCCGCGCGGGCGCGACCAGCCACGACGGCGCCGCAGCCGACCGACGACCCACACCCGCAGGAAAGGCCCGCAACGTGCCCACGAAAGAGTACGGAATCTTCCTCCCCATCGGGAACGGCGGCTGGATGCTCTCCACCACCGCCCCCCACCCCGAGGCGAGCTACGCCTGGAACAGGCGTGCCGCCGTGCACGCGGAGGCCATCGGCCTCGACTTCGTGATGTCGATGGCGAAGTGGCGCGGCTTCGGCGGCAGCACCGACCACTGGGGCCGCTCGCTCGAATCGATGACCATGATGGCCGCCCTCGCCGAGGCGACCAGCAGGGTCAGGATCTGGGCGACCCTGCACGCCAACGTCCACAACCCCGCCGTCGCCGCGAAGATGTTCGCCACCCTCCAGGACATCTCCGGCGGCCGCGCCGGCATGAACATCGTCAACGGCTCCTACGCGGGGGAGTTCGAGCAGTTCGGCCAGTGGGACCCGGAACTCAGCCACGAGGACCGCTACCGGATGACGGAGCTGTGGACGGAGGCGGTCACCCGACTGTGGGCCGAGGACTCCGTCACCATGCACACCCCGTACTTCGACCTCGTCGACTGCGAGTCCCGCCCGCATCCGGCCGTCCGCCCCACCCTCATCAACGCGGGCCGCTCCGAGGACGCCCGCCGCTTCCAGGCCCGGTACGCCGACGGCGCCTTCCTCGCCGCCGAGAGCCTCGACGAGATGCGCATGCTGTCGACGGACGTCCACGAACGGGCGGCGGCGGCCGGCCGGGTCTGCAAGACCTACTCGATGCTCACCGTCGTCCAGGACGAGACCGACGAACTCGCCGCCGAGAAGGTCAGGGCATGGGGCGCCGGCCTGGACCGGGAGGCCCTCGCCCGTATGCGCAGCACCTGGGGCATCCCCGAGGAGCAGGCCCGCGCCTGGGCCGAGGGCGCGGACGGGGAGGCCGCGTTCCAGACGCCGTACGTCGCGGGATCGGCGAGCACCGTCACCGACCACATCGAGTACATCGTGCGCGAGGCCGACCTGGACGGGCTCATGCTGATCTTCCCGGAGTACGACGAGGACATGCTGCTGTTCGGCAAGACCGTGCTGCCCGAACTGCGGGCCCGGGACGAGGTGGCCGCCTGATGCCCGGCACCGGCCTGCGGGAGAGACAACTCGCCCGCCTCGCCCGGCCCGGCAGCGGGCCCGCCCTGGTCGTGGTCGACGTACAGCGCGACTTCGCCGAACCGGAGCGCCTGGCCGTATACGGCCCGACGGACGACGCCCTCGCGGCCGTCGACCTGGCCGTCACCCGCATCGAGCACCTCGTCGCGGCCGCGCGCGAACTCGACGTCCCCGTCGTCTGGGTCGAGCTGGGCAGCGACCCGGCGCGCCCCTGGCGGGCGGGCAACTGGCTGCGCGGCGGCGACTACGACGCCCCCATGGGCCCGGACGAGCCGTGCGTGCTCGGTTCGCCCGGGGCCGAGTGGTTCCGGCCACGGCCCGCCGACGGCGAGACGAGGGTGGTCAAGCGCGGCTACAGCGGGTTCCTCGGCACCGACCTCGACGCGCGGCTGCGCGCGGCCGGCCGCGGCTGGCTGACCGTCGTGGGCCTGACCAGCGAGTGCTGTGTGTACGCGACCGCCCAGGACGCCGTACAGCTGGACTGGCCGGTCGTCGTCCCCCGGGACGCCACCGCCGCCTACGACCTCGACGTCAACACCGCCGCCCTGGTGCAGCTGGGACTGAACGTCGCCGTACTCAGCGACGCCGACGAGGTCGTCGGCCTGTGGAAGCGGGGCGCCCGGTGACCGGCATGCACATCGGCTTCGACCTCTCCTTCACCCACACCGAGGGCGCCTGGGCCCGGCCCGGCTCCTGGATCGGCACGGACTTCCCCGACGTCCGCCTGTACATGGAGCTGGCCAGGACCGCCGAACGCGCGGGCGTCGGCCTGCTGTTCTTCGGCGACGGCAGCGGCATCCCCAGCACCTGGCGCGGCAGCATCGCACCGGCCGTGGAGTGGGGCATCCAGTGGCCGCGCCACGACATGTCCCCGGTGATCGCGGCGATGTCCACGGTCACCGACCGCATCGGCTTCGGCCTGACCTACTCCTCCACCTTCATGCACCCGTTCTACGTCGCCCGGCTGCTGAACTCGCTCGACCATGTCACCGGCGGCCGTATCGCCTTCAACGTGGTCGCCTCCACGCGCGGCGCGGACGCGGCGAACTACGGCTTCGGCGAGCTGATGGACCATGACCTGCGCTACGAGCGGATGGAGGAGTTCGTCGCCGTGTGCCGTGCGCTGTGGGACTCGGTGGCACCCGACGCGATCGTCCGGGACCGGGCCACCGGCCGCTTCGCCGACCCGGCCAAGGTGCACCCGATCGACCACAAGGGCCGTTTCTTCACGGTCAAGGGCCCGCTCGCCTCCGTACCCAGCCCGCAGCACCATCCACTGGTCGTCCAGGCGGGCAACTCGCCCCGCGGCATAGCCGCCTCCGCCCGCTTCGCCGACCTGGTCTTCGGCTTCGGCGGCAACCTCACCGCCCAGCAACGGCACCGCAAGCTGCTCGACGAGGCACTCCTCGCCGAGGGCCGCGACCCGGCCGGCGTCGGCATCCTGTGGGCCACCCAGGTCATCGTCGGCCGTACGGCGACCGAGGCACGGGCCCGCCGCGACGCGCTGCAGGCCTTCTGGAACGACGAGGCCGTCGCCACCTACCTCTCCCACAACATGGGCTACGACCTCGCCACGCTCCCGGAGTCCTTCCGGCTGGGCGAGCTGCGGGACGCGATCGTCGCGGCGAACGCCAGCCCGGCCGGTCTCGTCGGCTCGCTCGTCGCGGAGTTCGGCGCCGAGCGGAAGATGAGCCGCGCGGAGTTCTTCGCGCACGGCCGCGGCCGTGCCACCGGCCTCGACCACGGCATCGTCGGGGATCCCGGCACCGTCGCCGACGCACTGGAGGAGAACTTCGCGGCGACCGGATCGCGCGGCGGCTACATGTTCTCCAGCCCGCTGGCCATGCCCTCCGGCTTCGCCGACATCGCCGAACTGCTCCTCCCCGAACTGCGCCGCCGCGGCAGCCTCGCCCCGGCCTACCCCGGCAGCACGCTGCGCGAGAACCTGGCGGTGTGAGATGACCGCAGGGAGCGAGCGGCGCGACTGGCTCGCCCTCGCCGGCATCTGCGCGGGCTTCTTCATGCTGCTGCTGGACAGCACCGTCACCTCGGTCGCCCTGCCCGCGCTGATCAGCGGCCTGCACACCACCGAGACCCTCGCGATCTGGGTCAACAGCGGCTATCTCATCGCCTGCGCCGTCCCCCTGATCGTCGCGGGCCGGCTGGGCGACCGCCACGGCCACCGGCGCGTCCTCCTCCTCGGCCTCGCGGCCTTCACGCTCGGCTCGCTGCTGTGCGCGCTCGCCCCCACCGCCGCGGCCCTCATCGCCTGGCGGGTGGTCCAGGGCATCGGCGCCGCGCTGATGACCCCGCAGTGCCTCACCCTCATCAGGGCCCTGTTCCAGCCGCCCCGCCTCGCCGTCGCGCTCGGCGTGTGGGGTGCGGTCGGCGGGGCCGCGGTGGCCGCCGGCCCACTGCTCGGCGGCCTGCTCGTCGCCGCCGGCGGCTGGCCCGCGGTGTTCTGGGTCAACGTGCCCGTGGGCATCGCGACGATGGCCGCCGTGACCGCGTTCGTACCCGCGCTGCCCCGGCAGGGGGCCGTCATCCCCGTCTGGGCGGTCTGCGCGAACGCGGCCGGTGCCGGGGCACTCGTCCTCGGCGTCCAGGGCACCGACGCGACCCGCGCCGACGTCTGGGGCATCCCGCGCTGGCTGCTCGCCGCCCTCGGCGCGCTGCTCGTCGCGGCCGTGGTCCGGCTCCAACGCCGCTCAGGCCGACGGGCGTTGGTCCCGATCGCCTTGCTGCGCAGCCGTGGCTTCGTCACCGCGGCCTGGGGTGCCGCCGCGGCCTCCTTCTGCTCGGGCTCGGCGATGATCCCGCTGATGCTCTACCTCCAGCGGGAGCGCGGGCTCGCCCCCGGCACGGCGGCGCTCACCCTCGTACCGATGGGCGTGGTGTGCGTGCTCGGCGCCCCGCTCTCGGCCCGCCTCAACAACGGGATCGGCCCGCGCGCCGTGGCCGTCGCCGGCTCCGCTGCCCTCGTCCTCTCCGTCGGCGCCTCGGCGGCACTGGTCGCGACGGACGCGCCGATCCCCGTCCTGACCGCCGTCTTCGCGGTGTACGGGGTGGCCAACTCGTTCGTCTGGTCGCCCTTCTCCATCGCCGCCGTGACCACGGTCGGCCCGGACGAGGTCGGAGCGGCCTCGGGAACCTTCAACGCCGGGAAACAACTCGGCGCGGTCCTCGGCAGCGCGGTCTGCGCCGTCCTGCTGACCGGGTTCGGCTACGCCGCCACCCTCGCCGTGCTCGCCGCCGCCGGCCTGCTCACCCTCCTCGCCGCCAGCCTCCTGCAGACCGGCCACCACCCCGGGGCGGGACCTCCCGGGACCAGCACCGCCACCCCGCAACTGCCCACAGGAGTCGCCTGATGAAGACTGCCGCCGTCACCGACAACCACCGCCCCGCCCGGCGGGGCCCGGCCGTGCCCGACGCGGCGAAGGCGAGGACCGCACGATGACGACCCCGGCAGGCTTCACCTCGGACCCCGGCGACATACAAGGGGCGTTCTCCGCGTTCCCGTCCGGCGTCGCCGCCCTCTCCGCACGCGTCCACGGCGAACCGACCGCCATGATCGTCTCGTCGTTCGCCGTCGGCGTCTCCCACCGCCCGCCGATGGTCTCCTTCGCCATCCAGCACACCTCGACGACCTGGCCGACGCTCGCCCGCGCCCAGACCATCGGTGTCTCCGTCCTGGGCGAGGAACACAGCGGCAAGGCCCGCCAGCTCGCCTCCCGCAGCAAGGAGGGCCGCCTCGTCGGCCTCGGCACACTGGAGACGGCGACGGGCGCCATCTTCCTGGAGGGCGCCCCGATCTGGCTGGAGTGCACCGTCGAGCACACCTACCCGGCCGGCGACCACGACATCATCGTGCTGCGCGTCCTCGCCATGATGACGGACGACGACCGGAGTCCGGTGGTGTGGCATCGGCGGGAGCTGAAGATGCTGGCGGGGTGAGGAGGGGGGCGGCGGACTCGTCCGCCGCCCCCCTCCTCACCCCGCACCTCCGGTCAGGTGACGGGCGGCTCGATGTCCGCGTCGATCACGCGCCACGCCGTGACCGACCGGGTCATGGAGTGTTCGGCGCCCAGTTCCTTGCTGTCCCGCGCCCGCCGTTCGGCTTCCTCGTGCAGGGGATCCGCCTCGCCCGATCCGACCTGCCGGAGCAGCACGGCGAGGTTCGAGGCCCCGGCGATCGTCAGATAGTGGTCGGGGCCGAGTACGGTGCGCAGTCCCTCGTACGCTCCGCGAGCCATCGCGACGGCCTCTCCGTGGCGGTCTTCCTTCTGCGACAGGTCCGTCGCATGGTTCAGCATGCAGGTGAGGGTGTACGGGTGCTCGGGGCCCAGCAGGCGCTGGAAGCGTTCGAGGGTCTGCTCCGACAGCCGGAGCGCCTCCGCGCGCTCACCCGTGAGGCGCAGCAGGATCGCCAGGTTGGTGGCGCTGGTGAGGGTGAACACGTGGTCCGCGCCGAATCGTCGCTCGTAGCGGTCGAAGGTGTCCCTGGCCAGGTTCCGCCCGTCGACGGCGTCGCCCCGGTCGTACCGGTCGGCGCAGAGGTTCGTCGCGACGGCCAGGGTGTCGGGGTGGTCGTCACCGAGCACTTTCCGGCACCGGTCGTACGTTTCGTTGGTCAGCGTGTAGGCCTTCTGGAAGTCGCCGAGGCGGCGGTACAGGATGGCGGCCCCGAGCGAGGCCCGGAACGTGACCAGGTGATCGTCGCCGAGCGCGCGCCGGCTGCGCTCCAGGGTGTCCTCGATGAGTTTCAGCGCCTCGTGGAACTCGCCCGCGGCGCGCAGGTCGCGCGCGTAGTTCGTGGCCGAGTTGAGGGTGGCGCGCTGGTCCGGGCCGGAGATCTCCTGGAACTGCCTGAGGACTTCGCGGTTGGTGGTGCGCGCGGCCTCCCGCTTGCCGGAGAGGAACTCCGACACGGCGAGGTTGTTGGCCGCCGACAGCGTCCGGATGTGGGATTCGGAGTACACGCGACGGGCCCGCTCCAGCGTGTCCCGGTCGCTCTCCATGGCCTGCTCGTAGCGTCCCGCACCGCGTAGGTCGGCGCCCAGGCTCATGGCCGCGTTGAGGGTGTACATGTGGTCCTCGCCGAGGACGCGGCGCCCGCGTTCGTAGGCGTCGCGGGTGATCTCGAACGCCTCGGGCAGCCGGCCCTGGTCGCGCAGGGCGTTGCCGAGCTCGGTGCGCAGCTGGATCACCAGCGCGTCGTCGTCCCCGAACTGCGCGGACCAGGTGCCCAGCACCCGTTCGGCCGTCTGACTGGCCGTCGCGGGGTCGCCGCTGCGCCACAGATAGCGGACCGTGTCGCAGATCCACTGCCGTACCTCGGCGTCGTCGCTCTCCTCGGCCTGCGTGGGCCGCAGGTGGGGCAGCAGCGCCGCGTACTGACGCCAGTTGTCGGTCTCATCCGGATTGCCGGGGTTGCCCTCGCCCAGGACGGAGTGGACGCGCTTGCGCATCTCCTGCTGTTCCTCGGCACCGAACTGGTCCCTCAGGACGCGCTGGACCAGCCGGTGCAGGGTGAGGGTGCTCGCGCGCTCGTCGATCTGCGCGAGCCCGTTGCGCTTGATCTCGCCGTACAGCGGGATCATCATCTGCCGGTTGG
This sequence comes from Streptomyces sp. GbtcB6, assembly GCF_019091475.1. Classification (NCBI taxonomy): domain Bacteria; kingdom Bacillati; phylum Actinomycetota; class Actinomycetes; order Kitasatosporales; family Streptomycetaceae; genus Streptomyces; species Streptomyces sp. GbtcB6. Next base: position 7,665 of record NZ_JAGXJL010000022.1, read on the forward strand.
CCAGGCCCACGTCGTCGCGTTGCAGCAGTTGGCGGGAGGTCTTGTTCTCGAGCAGGCTCTGCGGGATGGGATCCGGGCCGAAGAACGCGCACAGCTGGAGGAGCGCGGCGGCCGCGGGCATCCGCTCCCGCAACTGGTTGAGCGAGAGCAGCCAGGTGGCCGCTGCGGGAGTCGGGTATTCGGGCGCAGGCTGACTGCGCAGGATCTCGGTCATCTGGCTACGAAGCATCTCCACGTAGGTGTCCACGGGCAGGGCCGACTGCTGGAGCGAGGCCGCGGCGAGGCTGACGGCGAGCGGGAAGTCCCCGAGTTCGTCCGCTACCTGGTTCGCCTCCGCCCACTCCAGACGGCGGTTGTAGCGACGGAGCAGGTCCACGCTCTCGTCCCGGCTGAAGAGGTCGACCTCAAGACGCTCCGCGCGCTCGTCCCACCCGGAATTACGGGAGGTGATGAGGACGTGCCGGCCCGGTCCGCTGTCGGGAAGCAGCTCGTTCAGGTCGGCGGCGTTCTCGGCGTTGTCGTAGACGAGAAGCCATCGGGAGTAGGGAGGCGTGCCGCGGCGCAGCCTGTCCAGCACGTCGTTGCATATCGCGCGCAGGTCCTTGCCGCCGATGGCCAGCCCGAGGTGCTCGGCCAGTGCACTGAGGTCCTGCCGGATCTGCTGCCTCTCGGAGGCGTTGATCCACCAGACCACGTCATAGTCCGTTGCGAACCTGTGTGCGTATTCCAGGGCGATCTGCGTCTTGCCGACGCCGCCCAGCCCGTAGAGGGCCTGCGGCAGTACGGCGGTGGCACCGCCCGAGAGCAGGCTGTCCCGCAGCCGTTCGATCAGCGCCCGCCGGCCCGTGAACACGGCGTTGCGCTGCGGCAGCCGGGACACTTCCGGAGGAGTGCCCGGGAGCCTGGTGGACGAGACCGAGCTCGCCGCGATACGCCCGGCACCGCCGCCGGAATGCTGGTCCCGGTCGGCGTTGGTCAGCAACCGGAACACGGCCTCTTCGGTGGAGACTCCGACGAGACTGACGGCCGGCGACGTCGTGGAGAAACCCGCCGGTAGCGAGGAGTCGTCGATACGCACCGGGATGACCATGCCGTTCTCGCCGTTCGGATCCCTGCGGTTGACGCGTTGCCAGATGTCCCGGGCCTGCTCCAGTGCCGTGTAGTGCGGGGAGAGCAGCACGACGAGGCGCGCCTCGCCGGCGAGGGTGCGCTCCACCCCGGCCAGTGCCGTGGAGGCGGCCGAGAGATCCGCGGCCTCGACCGGCGCCAGCTTCGCCTCGAAGCCCGCCGCCCGGAACGCGGCGGCGGTCCAGTCCGCCCACAACCGGTCGGGAGCGGCGTAACTGATGTAGAAGTCCTTGCGGTTGATGGGCGAGTTGCGCTCGTACTCCCGCCGCAGCCGCTGACGGTAGGTCTCGGACATGTTGCCCAGCCGGGTCACCTGGTTGTCGGTGAGCCGGGCGGTGAGCCGTTCGAAGGCGGTGAGGAGCGTTCCGTCCTGACGGCGTTCCCCGACGGTGGCGGGGATCTCCTCGTAGGCGTAGCTGGCCTTGTACGGGATCTCGACGCTGTTCCAGTAGGCGTCGCGCTCGTCCTCGGGAATCCAGTCCAGGTACCGGGCGAACAGACTGCGGGCCTGGTAGCGCCCGGCCTCCAGGCGGTCGCGGCCGGCGTCCTCGACGCGCATGGGCACCGGCACGATACGGATGTGGCGCTGGGGGTTGGACTGCAGGCGGATCGACTCCGCCACCTGGACGGCGCCGTTGACACCCTGCCGGCTCAGGGTGAAGCAGTCCACCACGACGTCGGGCAGCACCATCGTGCAGATGCCCGCCGTGTCGCTGAAACCCGTCCTGCTGTCGATCAGCACGTAGTCATAACGCGCCGTCATGTCCTCACGCAACGCCGTCAGCAGGTTGTTGCCACCCACGCGGTAGAACTTGCCCCAGTCGAAGGTGCCTACCTTGACGGCGTACGTCGCCGGGTCCTGCGCACCGGCGGGCAGCAGGTCGAGTTTCCCGCCGGGCGGCAGCCGCAGGTCCGTTCCCACGATGTACTCGTCGATCGGGGCATGCTGTCGGCGCCCGACGGCGTCGGGCGGTGGGGGTACGAGCGCGCCGCCGCTCTCGGCCAGGGAGCCCACGGCCGGGGCCGTCGCCTCCTGGGTGAAGTCCTGGACCATCTCGATCACGCCCGACGTCTCGGTGAGATCGGGGTCGGCTAGCAGCGGCTGCAGGTACGTGTGGAGTCCCGGGGCCTCCAGGTCCCAGTCCACCACGAGCACACGCAGGCCGTTGCTGGCCAGGATCCAGGCGGTGTTGACCAGCGCCATCGTGCGCCCTGTGCCGCCCTTGAAGGAGTAGAAGGTGATGATGGTGCCCCGGCCGTGGTCGTCATGGGTCATCGGTCCTGCTCCTTGCTCCGGCTCTCGAAGGTGTGGGGCGGATGGCGGGCACGACATTCAGGATGGGCAAGGGCGCGGGGGCGGTCCGGTGCACCTCCTCTTCTCCCAGGAAAGAGAAAAGGTGGTTGCTCGCCTTGGCAACGACCGCATGGAGGAGACCGTCGAAATCGTCTGATAAAGCACCCAGCTGGACCAACGGCAAGGGCTCGCCGGCGCCGCTCGCCCAGTTCAGCGGGAACGCACCGCGTACCGTCTCCCAATAGGCCTTGCTCTGTGACGACTCGCCTGCCTCGTCCGCTCCGCACGGGACGATGACGACACTGCCGGGATGGTTCTCCCGGTCGTACGCCCGAAGGGCGTTTCGATACGCCTCGTCAGCCGCGGCCCACGCCTCCACCAGGAGGATCGCGACCTGTCCCTGTGCGCGTGCCCTTTCGAGGTGCTGACCGAGCAGGTCCGAGACCGTCTCGGTCCGCACGGTCAAGCCGCTCTGTTCCAGAAGGTGCTTCGCATGCGCGACCAGCGGTTCCTCGTGCTCGGCGTGGAACGGATTCCAGTCGGCGGGGCTGTCGCCGTGGCACGGGCACCGGGGGTCCGCCGAGTGGGGATGCGCTGTCGCGGCGGTCCGTGCGGCCACCAGCAGCACGGCGTGGCTGCCCGGCGCCGCGAGGTCGGACGCCGAGGGGAACGGGCCCGCGGCTTCCGGTGCCTTGAGATCGAGACCGTTCGCTATGGGGATGCGGAAGTGTTCCGCCGAGATCAGCACCTGCTGTGCGAGGAGCTTCACGATGCGCCGGTACTCGCCGCCCGGATCCATGACCAGAAGGCGTCTCAACCCCGACCGGGCGTAATCCTCGCCGAAGTCGATGTTCTCGTACTGTATGTGGTCGGCGCCGGAGGGTACGGCCGGTACGGGCTCCCACAGAACCGGGATGAGCGCTCGCGCGTCCACTCCCGTCACTTCGCGCAGGGTGCGCTGCCGGTCCTCGAACCCCTTCCACTCCCTGCCGCAGAAGTCGCTGCGGAAGTAGTCGGGGGTGTACAGGGCCACCATGGTGCGGCAGTGACCGACGGCATCGCTGAGGCTGGCGTTCCAGTCCTGGCCGACCTGGAGGGACAGGACGTCGAGGTAGGGCCGTCCGAAGGGTTCGCTGGTTTTTGCGCGCAAGTCGCGCAGTTCGGTGCAAAGATCGTCGTAAAACCGCTTGATCAGGACCCGGGGGCCCCGCCTGCGCGCATAGCTCAGGAAGAAATACGGTTCCAATGAGTCCCTGACCTGCAGCTTCCACGGGGTTCAAGTGGTGAAGCGGGTCACACTGCGCGCCTTGGAGGGTGTCCGGCGCCGGCGGAAGTGAGCACGAAACAATGGACCTCCACACCTCATCACCCCCCAACCGGTACCCCTCAGTCCTTGCCGTGATAGAGCAGTGCCGAGACAGCAGACAATACCCCCCTTGCTCCGCGCGGTACCCGGATCGGCAGGGTCCGAGTTCATAAGCACTATCCCCATCCCGGGAGCGTTCAACTCTCCTTGCTCTGTTGAGTACTTCTTCGACGGGGAGCGCGTGTCGGCCCGTGCCCGGCTCACAGGGGGCGCACCAGACTTTCGTTCATGCGGCGACGCATGTGGGCGATCAGGGCGGCCAGATCCGCGCAGTAGACCGAGGGGTTGGCGAATCCGGTCGCCGGATGATGGCGGTGGGAGTACAGGCCGCCCCCGCAGACGGTGGTGAACACGCAGTCCCGGCAGACCTGTCCGAGGCCGTGCGCGCCCGACTGCCGTCGGCGCATGGTGTCCGTCGACAGGGCTTCGGAGAAGGAGTTCCGGAAGACGTCGAGTCCGGTGGCCGGAGCGCCGGGCGCCACGACCTTGAGGGAGTCGGAGTCCTCCAGGGTTCCGTCGGACTCCACGACCACGAGATCATGCGGCGTCAGTCCGAACGCCTCCGCGTTCACGGGGTCCCCGAACAGACCGGACATGAGTTCCTCGAACATGCGCACCCGCGTCTCCCGCCGTGGTGCGTCGAACCAGCGGTCGAAGACGGGGATCAGCCAATGGGCGTACGGGATCCGCTCATGCCGTCCCTCGGGGTCCGGCGGATGGCGCGGAGGTGCCGTCCGGTCCTCCAGACCGGGCGGCGGATGCCGCCAAGTTCCGTGCGGCAGAAGGAAGTCGACGCGCGGTGGGGCGAAGTCGAGGAGCGCCTCGTAGGTTTCGACGGGATCGTTGGCCAGATCCACGACGCACAGGAGACCGACGAACAGATCCCGGTACCTGGGGCGGCCGAGAAGTCCCAACGCCGCGGCGACCTGTGCATGGCTGGGACGGCCGTCCGCGAACCGGCGGTGCCGGTCGTGTGCAGCGGGCGGGCCGTCGAGGCTCACCGTCACTTCGACCCGGTGATCGAGCAGCAGCTCCAGGACGCCCGGGGTGAGGAGCGTCCCGTTGGTCTGGAGCGAACAGTGGAAGCGGGTCACCGGGTCGAGGCGTTCGTGGAGGACGCCGAGCAGTTCGGAGAGGTGTTTCCTGCCCACCAGCAGCGGTTCTCCGCCGTGCAGGATGACCCGCACGGAGGGCAGCCGGTGCTCCAGCGCATGCTCGACGATGCGGTCCGCGGCCCGCCGCACGGTGTCCAGGCTCATGACGACGGGCCGTTCCCGCCAGCTCTGGTCGGCGGCGAAGTACACGTAGCAGTAGTCGCAGGACAGGTTGCACCGGCTGTGGATCTTCAACAGGAACTGGCGTAAGGGAACACCCGATGGACCCCCCGGTCCGGCGGGCCCGAGCTCCCGCCCGGTCACAGCGCGCTGTTGAAGACGACGTCGGCCGTTACCTGCGGACTGTCCGGTTTCTGAAGGTGGCGCTGTAGGGCAAGGCCGAACGCCGTGTTCGTGTCGGCCAGTGCCGCCAGCAGATCGGGCGAGAGCCTGTTGACTTTCACCAGGCATGCAGTGCGGCTGCTTTGCTGAGGCGCATCCATCGGTTGTTGCTCCCCCTGACCCTGAGCGTCTGAGTGGTGCCGAGTGCCGAGATGTCGCACCGATACGTTCCATGTCCATGCTCTGTCAGAGCTCTTCGCGCGTCCACCAGACCGTTGGGCCGACCGAAGAAAGATGCCTTGATCCTGTGTCAGGCGATTTCCGTGCGATACCTGGACATCTGTAGCACCGCGTTGTCGACGGCATCACGCATCCGCAACAGTATGACTGGCCTGCCGGCCCACTCCCCTTCCGCGAGAAGCCCCTTCGGCAGGCGTGCCCCGATCGCGGCGAAGTCCCCGTCGTCCAGCACGAGATCCTCGTACGACGTCCAGTTGCCCACGGTCCCGGTGACGCACCGGTAGACCTGTGTGGGCAGGGGCGGCCGGACCCGGTATTCGGCCAGGTGGAACGCGGTGCACGCGTCGAACCCCGCGCGCAGCAGCAGCACTTGGGCGTCCGCCTCGTACAGTGCGGCGAGCGGGGACTCCTCGCCCAGGTGGCAGTGCGCGTGGTGCCGGTCGAGCAACTCCGCCGCGCGGGGCCCCAGTCCGGCGAGCGAGGACTGCGGGTGCGTGCTGCGCCGGGCACCCGGCGTGGTCCGTATGGTCTCGGCCAGCGCTCCCATGGTCGGGCACGGCGTCTCGTCCGGCACGAAGGGCGGCATCTTCGCCCGGAACTCGCGTATCTCCTCCTCGGACCACCCCTCGACGAGCGTCCGGTGCACGCGCGAGGTGTCGGAGTTCTCCGGGGTGAAGGCGGGGGTGACGAGCGTGCCGTGCGGGCCGACCGCGGCCAGCAGCGCGTCCCGGACCTCGGACGGGCCCAGTCCGGTGCCGCTCAGGGAGGCATGGACCATCAGGACACCGCCGCGGCGGACACCCAGCGAGACCAGAAGCCGGGTCAGGCTCTCGGCGTCGGACATGGCCTTCCTCCTTGCGGGGCACGGCGACTTCGGGGCGCCGTGGCATGTCCGTCCCGCCACCCCTGACGGTGCGCCGATCACGTGCGGCCCCGCAGGCGGAACCAGGCTCGGTGCGTGAGGACCATAACCTCCCCCCGGGTGCGCCTCGTAGCCGGAGGGCGCGGGGACGGCGAGGAGGGCCGCCCGGTTCTACCCGTCCGCCGCGGCCGGGACCGCCTGCCCTGCCCCTGACCGGTTCAGGCAGGCCGGCCCCCGTCCGGGTCGTCGCGGTCCGCCGTCCGGCCGGTGGCGGCCGGCCCCAGCGAGCGTTCCGTCACTCCGGCCAGATGCCGTCCGAACACCCCCGCCGGGTCCGGCGTCAGCGTCCGCAGCGCCACCAGTGCCGTGATCACCACGTCGCACAGCTCGCCCTGTACGTCCTCCCAGGTGTGGCTGTTGCCCTTGCGGGGGTTCTGGCCGGTCGCCCCGATCACCGCCTGGGCGACCTCGCCGACCTCCTCGGTGAGCTTGAGCATGCGCAGCACGAGGCCGGTCTCGCCGCCGTGCCTCCGGTCGGCGTCCAGCCAGGTCCAGAGGTCCTCGACGGAGCTCCACAGGTCCGGGGCGTCCGTGGCCTCCGCAGGCGGTGTCGTCCGCTGTTCCGTCATGGCGGAGAGCCTGCCACCCCGCCCGGCCGCTAATCCTCGAACAGCGCCCCCTGCTCCCCCTCCTCGGCCCGCCGCACCCGCCGGTTCCGTGCGCCGATCACCGCCGCCGTGACCGCCGCCGTCACACCCAGCGCCGCCGGGACCATCCAGCCCCGGTCGAAGACATGCCCGAACGCGTGGTCCAGGGACAGCCGGCCGGGGCCCGCGACGGCCAGGCCCGAGGCCGTCAGACCCAGGGTCGCCGCGTACTCGTACCCGCCCGCCTGGGCGAAGAAGCCGTTCGGCATGTGCAGGGCGGTCGCGCCCGCCATCGCCCCGGCCGCCGCGGCCCCCGCCGCCGGGGTCGCCAGGCCCAGCGCCAGCAGCGTCCCGCCGCCCGCCTCCGCCAGCCCCGCCGCCAGCGCGCTCTGCCTCCCGGGCACGTACCCGACCGACTCCATGAACCGGCCCGTCCCCTCGATCCCGCCCCCGCCGAACCAGCCGAACAGCTTCTGCGCGCCGTGCGCCGCCAGCACCCCGCCGGTCCCCAGCCGGAGCAGCAGCAGGCCCACGTCACGTCGGTCGTAGCAGGTCACGGGGGCTCCCATCGGCGACAGCGGATCACGACGGTCTCCACCGTCGCACCCGGCACACCCGGTCGGCCCCTCCTCGCCGCCGTTCGGGTGGCGGGCCCCCGGTGCCGATGTGAGGCTGACTGACATGACGATCAAGACTGCCAAGCTCAGCGACCCCGCCGTCCGGGCCTTCGTCACCGCCGTCAACGCCAGCGACCGTGACAGCTTCCGCAGGCTCCTCACCGAGGACGCGACGATGGCGGACGACGGCTCCGACCGGAACCTCGACGACTGGATCGACCGGGAGATCTTCTCCTCCAACGGCCACCTCGACGTCGACAACGAGTCCAACGGCGGCCGCTCCCTGCTCGCCCACTACCGCAACGACACCTGGGGCGAGATGGTCACCCGCTGGGACTTCACGGTCGAGGACGACGGCCGCATCTCCCGCTTCGAGACCGGGGAGGCGTAGCGGCACGCCCGGTAACTCCCTTGCCTTGGTGTGCACTTCAACTCCTAGCGTCTCGGGCATGGAAACCGACAGCACCACCAGGACCCTGGGACGTTCCGGCATCCGCGTCAGCGCGCTCGGCTTCGGCTGCTGGGCCATCGGAGGCGAGTGGCAGGACGCCACCGGCCAGCCGCTCGGCTGGGGCAAGGTCGACGACGAGGAGTCCGTACGGGCGGTCCACCGCGCCCTCGACCTCGGCGTGACGTTCTTCGACACCGCCGACACCTACGGCGCAGGCCACAGCGAGCGCGTCCTCGGCCGAGCCCTCGGCAGGCGCCGGGACGACGTGGTCGTTGCCACCAAGTGGGGCAACGTCTTCGACGAGGGGAGCCGTACGCTCACCGGCAGCGACGACTCCCCGGCCCACGTCCGCCGCGCCCTCACCGCCTCCCTGGGCCGCCTCGGCACCGGCCACGTGGACCTCTACCAGCTCCACCTCTCCGACGCCGACCCGGCCCGAGCCGCCGAACTCCGCGACGTCTGCGAGGAGTTGGTCGACGAGGGGCTGATCCGGGCCTACGGCTGGAGCACCGACGACCCCGCCCGCGCCGCCGTCTTCGCCGAGGGACCGCACTGCACGGCCGTGCAGCACACCCTCAACGTGCTCCAGGATGCTCCGCAACTCATCTCGCTGGCCGAGAAGTCGGACCTCGCCGCCATCAACCGCAGCCCGCTCGCCATGGGGTTGCTGGGCGGGCGGCGGGCGGGCGCCGAGGCCGGCGACATCCGCAGCAGGCCGCCGGCCTGGCTGCCCGGGTTCGGGGACGGCGACGGCGCCGATCCCGCGTGGGTCGAGCGGATCGAGGCCCTGCGCGATCTCCTCACCAGCGACGGCCGGACCCTCGCCCAGGGCGCCCTCGCCTGGATCTGGGCCCGCAGTCCGCGCACGATCCCGATCCCCGGCTTCCGGTCGGTCGCCCAGGCCGAGCAGAACGCCGGCGCGATCGCGAAGGGGCCGCTCACCGCCGAGCAGACGGCCGAGATCGACCGGCTCCTCGGGCGGTGAGCGGCCCCGGCCGCCCACTGACCGCGGTCAGTAGCCCTGACCGCCGCCGTACTGCTGCACGTACGGCTGCTCGCCGTGGCCCTGCTGCGGACCGCCGTACGCCGCCGCCTGCTGCTGGCCGTGACCGGCCGCCGGCTGCTGCTGGCCGTGACCGGCCGCCGCCTGCTGTGCGTACCGCCGTCCGCCGCCCTGCTCGGTGAGGGTGATCTCGCCGGCCTTGATGGTGGCCAGGCGCGGGGCGCGGCGGGCGATGGAGGAGTCGTGGGTGACCATGATGAAGGTCAGCCCGTACTCGTGCCACAGGCCCTCGAGCAGGGCCATGATGTCGTCGCGGGTGCCCTCGTCGAGGTTGCCGGTCGGCTCGTCGGCGAGCAGCACCTTCGGCTTCTTCACCAGCGCGCGGGCGATCGCGACGCGCTGCTGCTGGCCGCCGGACAGCTCGGAGGGGGCGTGCGTGAGGCGCTCGCCCAGGCCCACCGAGCGCAGGGCCTCCGCCGCCCGCTCACGGCGGTCCGCCGGCTTGATGCCGAGCGGGACGAGGGCCGTCTCGACGTTCTCCTGGGCGGTGAGCGTCGGGATCAGGTTGAACGCCTGGAAGATGATGCCGATCTTCTCGGCGCGCAGCCGGGTCAGCTTGGTCTCGCTGATCCGGGCCAGGTCGACGCCGTCCAGCTCGACGCTGCCCTCGGTCGGGCGGTCCAGGCCGCCGATCATCTGGAGCAGGGTCGACTTGCCGCCGCCGGTCGGGCCCTGGATGACGAGCTGGTCGCCGTCCTCGATGGTCAGGTCGACGCCGCGCAGTGCCTCGACCGTCTCCTTGCCCCGCGTGTAGCGCTTGGTGACTCCGGTGAGTCTGTACATGGGTTCTCCACTGGCTGGTAAGGGGGTGGGGACGCCGCGTCCCGGGGGGAGTGGAAGCGGCGCCCCCGGTTCAGGGGGCCTTGATCGAGGGGGTTACGAGACGCTGCGCAGCGCGTCGGCCGGGCGCATCCGGGAGGCGCGCCAGCCGCCCATCGCGCCGGCGATCAGACCGCCGGTGACCGCGAGGCCGACCGCAAGGGCGATGGTGGTCAGGGAGACGGGTGCGGACAGCGCGATCTCCAGGGTGTTCTGGGAGGCCTGCTGGCCGGGACCGCCGCCGCCCGGACCGCCGCCCGCGCCGCCGGTGCTGCCCACCTGGGCGGTCAGCTTCGGGCTGATCGCGGTGACCGCGTAGGCCGCGCCCAGGCCGAGGGCGATGCCGAGGGCGCCGCCGATCAGGCCGTTGACCATGGACTCGCCGACGACCTGGCGGGTCACGTTGCGGGAGGGCCAGCCGAGCGCCTTCAGGGTGCCGAACTCACGCACCCGGCGGGACACCGCGGACGAGGTCAGCAGGGCCGCCACCAGGAAGGCCGCCACCAGGACCGCGATGGACAGCCACTTGCCGACGCTGGTCGCCAGGCTGGAGGCGGTGGAGAGGGAACCGGAGACGGTGGACGCCAGGTCGGCGGAGGTGGTGACCGTCGTACCGGAGATGTTGGCGGTGATCTCCTTCTTCACGGTGGAGATCTGCTTGGAGTCGGTCGCCTTGACGTAGATCGTGGTGACCTGGTTCTTGGCGTCGCCGAGGGTCTGCGCGACCTTCAGCGGGACGAACACGTCGGTGTCGGACTCGCTGCTGTCCGGGGTCGCGATGCCGATGACCGTGATCTTGGTGCCGGAGATCTTGAAGGTCGAGCCGACCTTGTACTTCTTCTCCTTGGCGTACGACTTGCTGACCACCGCGACCTTCGAGCTGGTCTGCGCGGAGGTGAAGGTCTTGCCCGAGGTGACCTTCATGGTGGAGAGGGGGCCGAGGCCCTGGTGGGCCACGTCGACGCCGACCACGGAGTAGCTGTTGACGTTGAAGTTGGCGCCGCCGCCCTGGACCTGCGGCTGACCGGTGGCGGTGCCGCCGCCCGGCTGGCCCTGGCCGCCGCCGCTGGTGCTGCTGCCGCTGGTGGTGGAGGACTTCGCCTTGCCCTGGGTGAAGGAGCCGTCGACCTTGGTGACGTTGAGGGAGAGCGCTCCGACCGCGCTCTCCACGCCCGTCTGGTCGGCGACCTTGGTGACCAGGGACGACTTCAGGGCCTGACCGCCCTGGGTCTGCACCCGGTCCGAACTCTGCGTGGAGCTGCTGCTGGACTTGGCGTCGAACTTGAAGTTCGGACCGCCGGAGCTGCCCGAGGTCGGCGCGGTACGGGCCTTGGTGACCGTCATGTCGGTCCCGAGGCCGTACAGCGACTTGAGGACCTTGTCCTGCGCCTGCGTCATGCCGGCCGACACCGAGTTGACCGTGATGACCAGCGCGATACCGAGCGCCAGACCCAGAGCGATGACCAGGGCCGCCTTCTTTCTGCGGCCAAGCTCGCGCTTGAGATAGATGCCAAACATCCCGTTCCTCGAAGGTTCTTGGCGCCCGCTGTGGACGCGAGCTCAAGCTAGGGAGAAACCTTTGAGCAGCCCTGGGTAAAAGATGTGTCAGAGCTGAGAAACGGGGAGGTCTTAGCAAACTTTCATAAGACAGGAAATTCCTGGGCGGGCTAGGGGGTACTGCCAGGTAGCCCCGGTGGCCTGCGGTGTACGGTCCCGGGATGCGCGATTCCTCTCGGCTGACACGGCGTGCCGCCCTCGGACTGCCGGCCGCCGCTCTCCCCCTGTCCGCGGCGGTCCCCGCCTCGGCCGCCACCGCCACGGCCACCGCGACAGCCACCGCGACGGCCACCGCCGTCATAGGCGGCGAGCGGCTGGCCCGCGGCGGCATACAGGTGCGCGGTGCCACCGGCCTGCCGAAGAAGATCACCGCCCGCGCCTGGCTGCTCGCCGACTGCGACAGCGGTGAGGTGCTCGCCTCGTACAACGCGCACCGGCGGCTGGCGCCCGCCTCCACCCTGAAGATGCTCTTCGCGGACACCGTGCTGAAGAAGTTCGAGCGGACCGAGCGCTACCAGGTCAAGGACTCCGACATCTCCGACGTCCCGGCCGGCTCCAGCCTGGTCGGCATCAAGCCCGGCCTCACCTACACCGTCGAGCAGCTGTGGCAGGGCGTCTTCCTGCGCTCCGGCAACGACGCCGTGCACGTGCTCTCCCACATGAACGGCGGGATCGCGAAGACCGTCGCCGAGATGCAGGCCAAGGCGGCCGACCTGCAGGCCCTCGACACCCATGTGGTCAGCCCCGACGGCTTCGACCACCCGGGCCAGCTCTCGTCGGCGTACGACCTGACCCTCTTCGCCAGGCACGGACTGAAGGACGACGACTTCCGCGGCTACTGCGGCACGCGGACCGCGGACTTCCCGGCGGGCGGCAAGAAGACCTTCCAGATCCAGAACACCGACCGCCTGCTCACGGGTGCCTGGGGGCTCGACGTCTACAAGGGCCTGTTCGGCGTGAAGAACGGCTACACCAGTCACGCCGGCAACACCTTCACCGGCGGTGCCACCCGGGGCGGCCGCACCCTGCTGGTCACCGTGATGCACCCGAAACCCGGCACCAACGCCGTGTACGAGCAGACCGCCGCGCTGCTCGACTGGGGCTTCGGGAAGGGGGGTTCGGCGCAGCCGGTGGGCACGCTGGTCGATCCGCTCAGCGAGGGCGGGGCGAGCGCGAGCGCGTCGCCGTCGAAGGGCAAGGGGGCCGCGGGGGCGGCCGGTTCGGGGGCGGCGGCCGGTTCGGCCTCCTCCGGGCCGTCGCCCTGGCCGCTCGCGGGTGGCGCGGCCGGAGCGCTCGCACTGCTGGGCGCGGGGACGTGGGCGCTGCGCCGGCGACGGCGGGCGGCCGGTGCCGCGGCCGCCCCCGACTCGGGTGACACACCGGCCGGTTGACGTCACGCGGCAGCCGCCCCACCCACCGGTGCGTACCCGCGGTCCCGCGCGGGTCCACCCCCACCCCGGTCCGGTGGAACGGCTGCCGCCTCCCCCCTCGGTGTGGTCGGCGGTCTGCGGAATGCCAGAGCCCCAACTGTGAAGTTCTGGTGGAGGAGAGTCGAGCATAGGCCCGTTACCGGCCGCAATACCGCGGACGTCAGAATTCCGGTTGTGCAGGTTGTGGATTGTCCGACTGAACGGCGGTTCAGCCCCGGCCCACGTACGGCATCGCCGTCGCCAGCACCGTCGCGAACTGCACGTTCGCCGCCGGCGGCAGCTCGGCCATGTGCCGCACGGTCCGCGCCACGTCGGCCACGTCCATCACGGGTTCCGGGGCGATCTCCCCGTTCGCCTGCAGCGCGCCGGTCTGCATCCTGGCCGTCATGTCCGTCGCCGCGTTGCCGATGTCGATCTGCCCGACCGCGATGCCGTACGGCCGCCCGTCGAGGGACAGGGACTTGGTCAGTCCCGTGAGCGCGTGCTTGGTCGCGGTGTAGGCGACGGAGCGCGGGCGGGGCGTGTGCGCCGAGACGGACCCGTTGTTGATGATCCGCCCGCCCTGCGGCTCCTGCTCCTTCATCTGCCGGAACGCCGCCTGCGCGCACAGGAACGCCCCGTTGAGGTTGGTGTCCACGACGTGCCGCCACGCGTCGTAGGGCAGGTCCTCGACCGGCACGTCGCGGGGGCCGTTGATCCCCGCGTTGTTGAACAGCAGGTCCACCCGCCCGAACCGGTCCACGGCCGCCGCGAACAGCCCGGTCACGTCGCCGGGTTGTGAGACGTCGGTCCGTACGGCGAGCGAGGCGCCCTCGGGCACCAGCGCCGCCGTCTCCTCCAGCGCCGCCGGGCGCCGGCCGGCCAGCGCCACCGACCAGCCGGCCCGCAGCAGTTCCGTGGCCACGGCCCGGCCGATACCGGAGCCGGCGCCGGTGACCACGGCGATCTTTGGTTGCTTGGTGTTCATGGGGTCGCAGCGTAGGCGCTCTGCTGGGGAGGGCCGCGTTATCTGGGTCGTCGGTTGTCTGCGGCTGCGTTGTGGCTGGTCGCGCAGTTCCCCGCGCCCCTTTGGGGGCGCTTTTTACTTCGGGGGCGCTTTCAGAGTTCGTTCGGGTAGCGCACGCCGATCTGGTCGCGGAGGGTGTCCAGGGTGCGCATCACCGCGAGGGTGCCGTCGAGCGGTACGAGTGGGGATTCGGTCTCGCCGGCCCGGAGCGCGCGCATGACCTCCCGGGCCTCGTGGCGCAGTGTGTTGCGCGGCCCGTCGGCCGGGTCCAGGGAGAACTCCTCCGGGTCGCGGCCATCGCGGTGCAGCACGAAGCGCTCGGGGTTGAAGAAGCCGTCCGGGATGTCGATGCGGCCGCGCGAACCGGTGACCGAGGCGGTGGTTCCGGTGCCCCCGACGATGGAGCAGTGCACCGACGCGAGAGCGCCGCTCTCCCAGGAGAGCAGTGCACCCGTCTGAAGATCGACGCCCTCGTCCGAGAGCACCGCTCGCGCCGACATCCCGTCCGGCTCGCCGAGCAGCAGGTGCGCGAACGACACCGGGTACACCCCCAGGTCGAGCAGCGCGCCCCCGGCCAGCGCCGGGTCCCGCAGCCGGTGCGCCGGCGGGAACGGGCCCTCCAGGCCGAAGTCCGCCTGCACCGTCCGCACCTCGCCGATCGCCCCGTCCGCGACCAGCGCCGTCAGCCGCCGCACCAGCGGGTTGCAGTACATCCACATCGCCTCCATCAGGAAGCGGTCGTGCTCCTTCGCCAGCGCCACGAGCTCCCCGGCCTCACGGCTGTTGACCGTGAACGCCTTCTCGCACAGCACGTTGCGCCCGGCCTCCAGACACAGCCCGGCGGCCGCCCGGTGCGCCGAGTGCGGAGTGGCGACGTACACGATGTCGACGTCCTCGTCCCGGGCCAGCGACTCCCAGTCGCCGTACGCCCGCCCGATCCCGAACCGCTCGGCGAACCCCGCCGCCGACTCCGGGGACCGCGAGGCCACCGCCACGATCTCCGCGTCGGGCAGATCGACCAGGTCCGCCGCGAACGCGGCCGCGATCCCGCCCGTCGCCAGGATCCCCCACCGCACGCTCCGCTCACCCATCCCGGCCGCCCGCCCTCGCTCGTGTGTTTCCCGGCAGTCTGTACGAGCTGAGAGCATATGCGGGGGCCGTCGGGATCCATCAAGGGCGGACCCGACCGCGGGACCGACGAAGCGCCCGACGAGAACCGCGAGACCTCACCAAGAGACCTTACGAAGACGGGGGACACATGCCCGAGCAGCCGGCGCCGCCGACACCGGACGCCCAGGACACCGCCGTACCCGCACCGCACCGCCCCGCCGCCCCGGCCGCCCACGCCGTCCCCGCCGCCCGCCGTACCGGCTTCCTGCTGGTCCTGGTCCTCGGCGGGCTCACCGCGACGCCCCCGCTGGCGATGGACATGTACCTCCCCTCCCTGCCGGAGGTCACCCGCTCCCTGGGCGCCCCCGCCGCGACCGTCCAGCTCACCCTCACCGCCTGCCTCGCCGGCATGGCCCTCGGCCAGCTGGTCGTCGGCCCGATGAGCGACCGCTGGGGCCGCCGCCGCCCGCTGCTCACCGGCCTCGCCGTCTACGTGCTCGCCACCGCCCTGTGCGCCGTCGCGCCGAACGTCGAGACCCTGGTCGCCTTCCGCCTCGCCCAGGGCCTCGCGGGCGCGGCCGGCATCGTCATCGCGCGAGCCGTCGTCCGCGACCTCTACGACGGGGTCGCCATGGCCCGCTTCTTCTCCACCCTGATGCTGGTCTCCGGGGTCGCCCCGGTCGTCGCCCCGCTGATCGGCGGGCAGATCCTGCGGGTGACGGACTGGCGGGGCGTGTTCGTCGTCCTCACGGTCGTCGGAGCGCTGCTCGCCGCGCTGGTCTGGGTGCGGCTCCCGGAGACCCTTCCGCCGCCCGCCCGGCACGCCGGGGGAGCGGCCGGGGCCGTCCGCGCCATGCGCGCCCTCCTCGCCGACCTCCCCTTCACCGGCTACATGCTCGCGGGCGGCTTCGCCTTCGCCGCGCTGTTCGCATACATCGCTGCCTCGCCCTTCGTGATTCAGGAAATCTATGGCGCCTCCCCGCAGACCTTCTCCCTCCTCTTCGGCCTCAACTCGGTCGGCCTGGTGATCGCCGGGCAGGTCAACGGGAAGGTGCTGGTCGGCCGGGTCAGCCTGGACAAGGTGCTGGGCGCGGGCCTGGTCGTCACCGTGCTCGCCGCGACCGCGCTGCTCCTCATGTCGGCCGGGGTCTTCGGCCCGGTCGGCCTCGCCCCGGTCGCCGCCGCCCTCTTCGTCCTGATGTCCGCGATGGGCCTCACCCTCCCCAACGCCCAGTCCCTCGCCCTGCTGCGGACCCGGCACGCCGCCGGGTCCGCGTCCGCGCTGCTCGGGACCTCCTCGTTCCTCGTCGGCGCGGTCGCCTCGCCGCTGGTCGGGATCGCCGGGGAGAGAACCGCAGTGCCCATGGCGATCGTCCAACTGGCGGGGACACTGGTGGCGCTGGCCTGCTTCGTGGGAATGTGCCGTCCCTGGGCAGCACGTGGGAACACCCGTGCGAGGGCGGAGGGAGTGGAGAGCTGAGCGTACCGAGACTGCGCGTCGACACACCGGAACGGGCCGGTCTCGACCCCGCGGAACTCAGACACCTCGTCCGCGAGGTGCGCGGCCTCACCACCGGTGACCGGCCCTGGGCGGCCGGGGTCGTCGTGGTCGCCGGACGCGGACCCGTGATCGCCGTGCAGGAGACGGCCGGCTGGGCCGTGCGCTGTTCCGCGTACGACCCCGCGACCGACGCCGGTGTCGAACTCCTGCCCGCCGCCAGAGTCCCGACGACCGTCGGCACCCCCTTCGACCTGGCCTCCCTCACCAAACTGTTCACCGCGGTCGCCGCCGTACAGCAGCTGGAGCGCGGCACCCTCGGCATCGACGCCCGCGTCGGCGCCTACCTCCCCGACTTCCACGGGGCCGCCGCGCACGGCATCACCGTCCGCCAGCTCCTCACCCACACCTCCGGCCTGCGCCCCGAACTCCCGCTGTACGACTGCCCCGACGACGCGGCCCGCCTCGACCTGCTGCGCGCGGAGGTCCCGAGCAGCGCACCCGGCGCCTACAGCTACTCGGACCTCAACCCGCTCCTCCTCCAGCACGTCCTGGAGCGGATCACCGGCCGCCCCCTCGACGTCCTCGTCCGTGACGGCATCACCCGTCCGCTCGGCATGACCGCCACCGACTTCGGTCCCTGCCCGGGGGCGGCGGCCACCGAGGACCAGCGGCGGCCGTGGGCCAAGGCGGACCGGGGGATGCTGCGGGGCGTCGTGCACGACGAGAACGCCTGGGCGCTGGGCGGGGTGGCGGGGCACGCCGGCCTCTTCTCCACCGCCCGGGACCTGGCGATCTTCTGCCGCGCGCTGCTCTCGGGCGGCGCGTACGGCCCCGCACGCATCCTCGGCCCCGACTTCGTGGACCTGCTGCTGGCCCCGCCCGGCCTGGGCTTCCTGGTGGACCAGCCGTGGTTCATGGGCGAGCTGGCGGGAAACGGTGCGGCGGGCCATACCGGCTTCACCGGGACGAGCCTGGTGCTGGACCGGGCGACGGACACGTTCCTGGTGCTGCTGGCCAACACGGTGCATCCGCACCGCCGCCCCGGCGACAGCGCTCCGCGGGCGGCCGCGGCGACCCGCCTCGCCAGGGCTGTCCATACAATCGCCGGGTGAGTCACCCCACCCACCCCACCCCACCGGCCGACCGGCTCCGCGCCACCCTCTCCGACCTCCTCGACGGTCTGCCCCCGAAGCAGGCCGCCGGAGCCGTCGAGCGGCTGATCGCCAACTACCGCGGGGCCACCCCCACCGACGCGCCGATCCTGCGGGACCGGGCGGACGTGGTGGCGTACGCGGCGTACCGGATGCCGGCGACCTTCGAGGCGGTACGGTCCGCGCTGGCGGCGTTCGCCGACGCGGTGCCGGAGGGATGGGTGCCGGGGAGCCATGTGGACGTCGGCGGCGGGACGGGCGCGGCGACCTGGGCGGTGACCGACACCTGGGAGGGCGCGCGGCCGGTGACGGTCCTCGACTGGGCCGAGCCGGCGCTGGCCCTCGGCCGGGAGATCGCCGCGGCGAACCCGGCCCTGCGGGAGGCATCGTGGCAGCGCTCTCGGATCGGAGCGGCGCTCACCATCGAGAGCACTGATCTCGTCACGGTGTCGTACGTCCTCAACGAGCTCGACGAGGCCGGCCGCGCCGCCCTCGTCGACGCCGCCGCGGCCGCCGCGCAGGCCGTCGTGCTCGTCGAGGCGGGCACGCCCGCCGGCTACGCCCGGATCATCGAGGCCCGGGACCGCCTGATCGCCGCCGGCTTCCATGTCGCCGCCCCCTGCCCGCACAGCGCCCGCTGCCCGATCGTCCCCGGCACGGACTGGTGCCACTTCTCCGCCCGGGTCAGCCGCTCCTCCCTGCACCGCCAGGTCAAGGGCGGATCACTGCCCTACGAGGACGAGAAGTTCAGCTACGTGGCCGCCACCCGCTTCCCGCCCGCCCCGGCACCGGCCCGGGTGGTCCGGCACCCCCAGATCCGCAAGGGCCAGGTCCTGCTCGACCTGTGCGAGACCGACGAGCAGCTCCGCCGCACGACGGTCACCAAACGCCACGGCGACCTGTACAAGGCGGCCCGGGACGCGGACTGGGGGGACGCGTGGCCGCCGTTCGGCACCCAGGAGTGAACCCCTCTAGCGCCCGCAACCCCCTATCGCTTTCGGAGTGCATCTAACTCTCGTAATGCCCTCTCACCCTTGTGAGACACTCTCGCCCGTCGTACCCCCCTTCGCACCCAGTTGGCCCCATAAGGCATCCTGGCCGCACCACAGCGAGGCGAGGCGATAGATGAGCGCGACGTTCGGCGGCCCGAGCGGACGGCAGGGCAAACTCTCCCGGTGGCTCCGCGGACGCCGCCCGAAGGAGGCGGCCGCCGCCGGCGACGCGGGCCGTGCCGACCTGCTGCTCGCCGCCGCCACGGCGGGCCTCCCGCTGGCCCCCGCCGCGCACCCCGCCCCCGGCTACGGCTGCTCCTGCGACCGCGTCGGCTGTCCCACCCCGGCCCGGCACCCGGTGTCGTTCGCGTGGCAGACGCAGTCCACCACCGACCGCGCCCAGATCGAGCGCTGGGCCCGGCACCAGCCGCAGGCCAACTTCATCACCGCGACCGGCATGACCCACGACGTCCTGGACGTGCCCCTGGAGGCCGGCCGGCAGGCGCTGGAACGGCTGCTCGCGAACGGCGTCGAGGTCGGTCCCGTCGCCGAGAGCGACGACGGCCGCATGCTCTTCTTCACCCTCACCCGCGGCACCCCCGAGGACGAGGACGAGTGGTGGCCCTGCGCGCTGGACTGCCACCCCGAGACCATGGACGAGCACCCGGGCCTGCGCTGGCACTGCCGGGGCTCCTACGTCCTCGTACCGCCCGCCCGGCTGCCCGGCGACGACGACCGCCGGGTGCACTGGGTACGCGGCCCCGAGCACGAGCTCCCCGACCCGCTGAGCCTGCTGGAGATCCTCACCGACGCGTGCGCCCGGTACGCGGGCGAAGAGGCCGACCAGGTGGGCGCGGCCTGGTAGGCGCGCCGTGGGAAGCGCCGGGTCGTCGGTCGGCTGCGGCGCCGTCGTGGCTGGTCGCGCCCACGCGGCGGTAGCCGCATGTCGGATACGGCCCCGCGCCCCTTCGGGGGCGCTGTTTTCGGGGCGCTGTTCAGGAACCCTGTGCCGAGGTCAGGCCCTGGATGCGCCCCAGCACCGAGACCTTCCCGGTGCCCGCCGGGTCCAGCGCGACCTGGTTGGAGACGAACTGCATCGTCAGCGACTGCTTGATCTCGCCCTTGGTGAGCGCCTTGACGTCCTGGTTCGGTGTCGGCACGGAGGTGCCGGCGGCCGCGGTCTGCTTGGCGTAGTAGCGGGTGGTGAAGAACACCATCGCCCCGCCGTCGGCGGTCCGCAGCGCGAGCGGCGCGTAGTCGCCGTTGGTCAGCGGCTCGTCGATGTACTGGGTCGCGAGGCCCGGCTTGGTCGACTTCTTGCGGTCCGTGCGCCAGCCGCTGGTGTGCGCGCCGTCCGCGAAGACGGTGCCGCCGCTCTTCAGGTACGTGGCGTAGTCCTGGCTCAAGTCGCCGGGGGAGGCGGCCAGTTGGGCGCTGTTCGCCGGTACGGCCTCGGCCCAGCCGTCCTTGTCGGTGGTGAACTTCGGTACGGCGTCCGGCGCGACCAGCGTCAGATACGCCACCTGGAACGGCTCGGAGAGGCTGTTGCGGGTGAAGACCAGCAGCCAGCGTTCGTCGCCGCCCTTGTTCCCGTGCGCGTCCGCGACGAACCAGCGCGGCCAGCCGGCCTTCTTCGGGATGGTGTACGTGACGTCGTCGAACTCCAGTGGCGAGTGGCCGGAGTTGCCGCCCGGGCTGTTGACGTGCCCGGCCTTCAGACGCGCGGAGTCGATGTCGGCGAGGGCGCCGGTCGTGTAGTCCGCGTCCAGGGAGCCGTCGTAGGCCTTGTCGGCCTTGTTGTAGGCGTCCGTGAACTGCCGCAGCGCCTTGGCGGCCTCGGCGCGGGTGGTGGCGGGGAGCACCTCGCGCTCCCCGTGCACCACCACGCAGCCGCTCGCCGTCAGCGACATGGCGGTCAGCGAGACCGCCATGAGCGCGTTCCGATCACGCCGGCGGAGCCTGCGGAGCCGTCGAGGGCCGCGATCCCTGGTCGTCAGGTGCGTCATCAGGTGCCTTCACCTTCCCCTTCCCGGAGCCGAACCCTACCGGGGCGAAGAAGAGTACGAGCGTCGGGATCAGGTACAGCAGCCACACCGTGACCTGGAGCACGGTCGGGTCCGGCTGGAAGTTGAAGACGCCCTTCAGCAGCGTCCCGTACCAGCTGTCCGGCGGGATGGTGCCGCTGATGTCGAAGGCCTGGTTGGTCAGGCCCGGGATCCAGTCGGCCTCCTGGAGGTCGTGGAAGCCGTAGGCCAGGACGCCCGCCGCGACCACGACCAGCATGCCGCCGGTCCAGGTGAAGAACTTGGCGAGGTTGATCCGCAGGGCACCCCGGTAGAACAGCCAGCCGAGGAACACGGCGCTGGCCAGGCCGAGTGCCACGCCGACCAGGGGGCGCGGGGTGCCGTCGCTCGCCGCGTGCACGGACGCCCACACGAACAGCGCGGTCTCGAGCCCCTCGCGGCCGACGGCCAGGAACGCGGTGGCGACCAGCGCACCCGTGCCCATCGCGAGCGCCGCGTCCAGCTTGCCGTGCAGCTCCGCCTTCAGGTGCCGGGCGGTGCGCCGCATCCAGAACACCATCCACGTCACCAGGCCCACCGCGACGACCGACAGCGACCCGCCGAGCGCCTCCTGCGCCTGGAACGTCAGTTCCTGGGAACCGAATTCGAGCGCGCACCCGAAGCCCATGGCGATCAGCACCGCCACCGCGATGCCGATCCAGATCGGCTTCAGGGCGTCCGTGCGCCCGGTCTTGACCAGATAGGCGATGAGGATGCAGACGACGAGCGACGCCTCAAGGCCTTCCCGCAGCCCGATCAGATAGTTGGAGAACACGGTTCACGCCCCCTCGGAGGATTCGGAGAACAGCGTCCGGCCCCACCAGTCGTCCTTGTCCCGGACGCCGGGCGGGACCGCGAAGACCGCCGAACCCACGTGCTGGATGTACTCGTTGAGCGCGTCGGACGCGGACAGCCTGCGCTGGAGCGGGATGAACCCCTTGCGGACGTCACGCATGTAGGCCAGGAAGAACAGCCCGGCGTCGAGCCGCCCGAGCCCGTCCGTCCCGTCGGTGAAGGAGTAGCCCCGGCGCAGGATGGTGATCCCGTTGTTGGAGTCCGGGTGTGCGAGCCGCACATGGGCATCGGGCTTCATGGCCTTCAGGAACGGCGCGTCGTGCTCCTTGGCCTTGCCGACCGGGGCGCCCTCGCCCTTGTCCCGCCCGAAGACGTCCTCCTGCTCCTGGAGCGAAGTCCGGTCCCAGGTCTCGATGTTCATGCGGATCCGCCGCGCGACGAGATACGACCCGCCGGTCATCCACCCCGACCCGTCACCGTCTCCCGCCCACACGAACTTCTTCAGGCGGTCGGTCTCGGTCCCCGCGATGTTGCGGGTGCCGTCCTTGAACCCCATGAGATTGCGGGGCGTCTGCGCGTCCGGGGTCGTCGACGAGGTCTTCCCGAAGCCGAGCTGGGACCAGCGGATGGCGACCTTGCCGAAGCCGATCCGGGCGAGGTTGCGGATGGCGTGCACGGCGACCTGCGGATCGTCGGCACAGGCCTGGACGCACAGATCGCCGCCGGTGCGGGACGAGTCGAGGTTGTCGCCGGGGAACCCGGGCAGATCGACGAGCGCGGCCGGCCGCTGCCCGCCGAGCCCGAACTTCTCGAAGAGGGACGGCCCGAAGCCGATCGTCAGCGTCAGCCGGGACGGCTTGAGCCCGAGGGCCTCACCGGTGTCGTCCGGCGGCGCCTCGGCCAGCCCGCCGTACGCGCCCTCGCCGACCGCCTTGCCCGCGGTCATCCGCCGGGCCGCGGCCGTCCAGTCCTTCAGCAGCTGTACGAACTCGGCCCGGTCGTCGGTCTTCACGTCGAACGCGGCGAAGTGCAGCCGGTCCTGGACGGGTGTGGCGATCCCGGCCTGGTGGGCGCCGTGGAACGGGACGGCGGCACCGGTGTCGGCGGCGACCGGGTCGACGTCGTCGCCGGCCTCGGTCATCGCCACCGCGCCGCCGGCCACGGCGGCCCCGAGCGCCAGCCCGGCCCCGCCCCAGCCGATCAGCGACCGACGCGACGGATTGGTGTTCTCACCCATGCCCAGCCCCCTACTTCACCACGGCCGCGGCGAGCTTCGACAGCGGCTCCGCGAGGGCGTTGACCGCGTCCGACAGCTCCTTGCGCTGCGCCTCGGTGACCGTGTCGTACGAGACGAAGCCGTCGGACGTCTTGTCCGTGCGGTACTTGTCGAGGAGCGTGTCCAGCGCGGCGAACTGCTTGTCGAGTTCGCCGGTGAGCGCCGCGTCGTTCTTCTGGGCGACCGGCTTGAGCAGCTCGTACGCCTTCTGCGCGCCGTCGACGTTGGCCTTGAAGTCGCTCAGGTCGGTGTGCGAGTAGCGGTCCTCCTCGCCGGTGACCTTGCCGGTGGCGACCTCGTCGAGGAGTTCCTTGGCGCCGTTGGCCATGGAGGTCGGGGTGATCTCGGCCTTGCCGACCCGCTTCTGCCAGTCCTTCAGATCGGCGAGCAGTTCATCGGCGAGGGCCTGCTGCTCGGCGCCGGCCTTCTTGTCCACCCACAGCGCCTTCTCCAGCGCGTGCCAGCCGGTCCACTTCTGGCCCTTCTCCAGGTCGTTGACGCGGGTGTCGGTCTTGGGGTCGATGTCCCCGAACGACTCGGCGATCGGCTCGGTGGTCTCCCAGCCGACCCGGGAGGGGGCGTAGGCGTCCTTGGCGGCCTCGATGTTCCCCGCCTTGATGGCGTTGACGAACGTCTCCACCTTCGGGATCGTCGCGTCGGCCTGCTCCTGCGCGTACTCGCGGTAGGCGGCGACGGCCGCGTCCAGCTTCGGGTCGCGCTTGGCGACCGTTCCGCCGGTGACGGTCAGCTTCTGCCGCACGCCGTGCCCCTTCATCCCGGGCCGGCAGGCTATTTCGTACGAGCCCGCCTTCACCTCGGCGGTCAGCGTGTACTTCGTCCCCGGGCCGATGTTCTCCTTCTCCGACACGATCCGGTCGTCCGGGAAGAGGATCTCGACCTCGGTGGCCTTGGAGCCCTTGTTCTCGATGGCGAGCGTGACGTGTCCCGCCGGGACCGACTTCGTCGACGTCTCGCACTTGGAGTCGGCGGCGGTGACCTGGATCGCGTCGTCGCCCTTGGCGTCGCTCTTCGCCGTGCAGGCCGAGAGGGCGGTCAAGGCGGCCACGGTGGCGGCGGCGGTGACGGTGAGTCGGACGGCACGCATGCAGGCTCCAAGCGAGGGTGGTGTGGTGAGGCTGGCCTAACTTACCCGAGGCTTACCTTACTCATACCCGTCCGGGTGGTGATTCATCGGCCACAGAAAGATCACAGGCACGGCTTGATATCGACGACCAAAAACAAACGCCAAGGAATGGCAAAGGGAAGGTCAAGGGGTGCGCTTCGGTGTGACGACGGCAACTCCCGTCCGTGGATGCGGAAACACCTCGACCGGCTGGTCGTACACCTCCGACAGCAACCGCTCCTCGAACACCTCGGCGGGCGGGCCGTCGGCGGCGACACGACCGGCGCACAGGATCGCGACCCGGTGCGCGTAGGCGGCGGCGAGGGAGAGGTCGTGCAGCACCACGACCACCGCGTCACCGGCGTGCGCCCTCTCCCGGCAGAGCCGCAGCACCAGTTCCTGGTGCTTGAGGTCGAGCGCGGCGGTCGGTTCGTCGAGCAGCAGCAGGGGCGTGCGCTGCGCGAGCACCCGGGCGAGAGCGACCCGGGCCCGCTCGCCGCCGCTGAGCGCGGAGAACGGCCGCTCGGCGAAGGCCGTGACCTCGGTGGCCGCCATCGCCTCGGCGACGGCGAGTTCGTCCTCGCCGGGTGCGGAGTCGGTGTGCGGCGCCCGCCCCATCCGCACCACACCCGCCACCGTGAACGGAAAGGACAGCGCGGCCGACTGCGGCAGCACCGCCCGCCGGAGAGCGAGTTCCCCGGCGGACCACTCCGTGGCGGGCCGGCCGAAGAGGCGAACGACTCCGGCGCCGGGCGCCACGTCGCCGGCGAGCGCGGCCAGAAGAGTGGACTTCCCGGCCCCGTTGGGCCCGACGAGGCAGAGGACTTCCCCGGCGCGGGCGACGACGTCAACACCGGCGAGGACGGCCCGATCACCAAGCCGGACACACAGCCCCTCACCCTCGGCAAGAACCTCACCGGCGACGGGGGAAGAAGGAGGGCCGGCATTCGTCCGGAGAAGTCTCATGGGTCAAGCCCTTCTGATCAGCCGACTGAGGCCGATCGGCCACCGCCGGACAACACCGCCGTGGCGGGAAGAGAGTGAGTGGCGGAGGCGTGT
>NZ_JAGXJL010000022.1:32750-179141 GCF_019091475.1 Streptomyces sp. GbtcB6
TTGAGGCGCGCGGGCCTGAGGTGAAGAGGTGGGTGGTAGTGCCCCGTAAGGGGCGCGGGGAACTGCGCGATCGGCCACGACGGTGCCGCGTCCGGCGATGGACCGGCACCGCCAACGGCGAGACCAGTTCGGTCGGCTCGGCACCGCCGGATGACACCGTCGTGGCGTGGCGCCGTTGCGGCGGAAGAGAGTGAGTGGCGGGGGCGTGTTTGAGGCGCGCGGGCCTGAGGTGAAGAGGTGGGTGGTAGTGCCCCGTAAGGGGCGCGGGGAACTGCGCGATCGGCCATGGCGGTGCCGCACCCGGCGATGGACCGGTACCGCCAACGGCGAGGCCCGCCCGGCATCGCTAGGCCCACCCCCCTTGCCGGCGCCGTGTCCTCCGTAGGAGCCAGAAGAAGAACGGGCTCCCGAGCAGGGCCGTGAGGACGCCGAGGGGGAGCTCCGCCGGGGCGGACACCGTGCGGGCGGTGAGGTCGGCGGTCAGGAGGGTGACCGCCCCCAACAGTGCGCTTCCCGGGACGAGGAAGCGGTGCCCCGGTCCCGCCGCCATCCGCAGGACGTGCGGGACGACCAGGCCCACGAAGCCGATGATCCCCGACACGCTCACCGCCGCCGCCGTGAGGAGGGCGATGACCAGCACCAGCGTGAGCCGCAGGCGTTCGACGTCGACGCCCAGGTGCCGCGCCGGGCGCTCGCCGAGGGAGAGCAGGTCGAGACGGCGGGCGTAGCGGGGCGCCAGGGCGAGGCCCAGCAGAGCGCACGGCAGGACCGCCAGCACCTTCGGCCACGTCGCCTGGGACAGCGAACCCAGCTGCCAGAACGTGATCTGGTTGACCGCCGCCGTGTCCGCGAAGAAGAGGAACAGCCCGATCAGCGCCCCCGCGAACGCGTTCACCGCGATGCCCGTCAGGATCAGGGTCACGACCTCCGTACGGCCTCCGGAGCGGGACATCGCGTACACCAGCAGCACCGTCGCCAGCCCCGCCGCGAACGCGAACACCGACACCGTCCAGGTGCCGAGGAAGTCCAGCCCGAAGGCGATCACCCCCACCGCCCCCACCGCCGCCCCCGAGGAGACCCCGATCACCCCCGGCTCGGCGAGCGGGTTGCCGAACACGCCCTGCATCAACGCCCCCGCACACCCCAGCGAGGCACCGACGAGCAGCGCCAGCACGATCCGCGGGAAGCGCACGTTCCAGAGGACGGACTCGGGGACCCGGCCCAGTGCCGTACCGCCGAGTCCCGCGCGGTGCAGGACCGACCCCAGCACGTCCCCGGTGGGGATGGGATACGCACCGAGCCCCGCCGCCACCGGCACCAGTACGGCCAGCGCCGCCACCAGCCCCACCGTGAGCAGCGACCCGACCGTCGGCTTCCGTCCGCGCCCGCTCACTTCGCGTCGTCCCCGTACAGCTGCGCCACCACCGACTTCAGCACCTGGTCCGTACGCGGCCCGTAGTTGAGCAGCACCCCGTCCTCCACCGACACCACCCGCCGGTCCATCCCGGCCGGCGTCTGCGCGACCCCCGGGATCTTCACCAGACCGTCGATGCCCCCGACCGACTCAAGTCCCTTGGTCATCACGAGAATCGCGTCCGGCGCCGCCTTGACGAGCGCCTCGGCGGTGATGGCGGTGAAGTCCTTCGCCAGCCCGGACTCGACCCCGGCGTCCACGGCCCCCGCCGCCGCCAGCAGCGAGGTGGCCCCCGACCCCCGCCCGCCGATCAGGTACACGGAGGCCGAGCCGCGCAGGTAGAGGAAGGCGACCCGAGGCTTCGCCCGCTCCCGCGGAACCGCCTTGCGTACCACGGCGATACGGTCCTCCGTCCGCCGCGTCAGCTGTTTCCCAGCCGCCGGGACGCCGAGCGCGCCGGCCACCGCGGCGATCCGCGGACCCACGTCGTCAAGACCCTGGGCCGGGCCGACGAGCAGCACCGGGACACCGGCCTCGCGGATCTGGTCCATCGCCTCCTGGGGGCCGGTGGTCGTCTCGGCGAGCACCAGGTCCGGCTTGAGGGAGAGCACGCTCTCCGCGGAGACGTCGTGGTTGCGGGTGACGACCGGCAGCTTCACCGCCTGCCGGAAGGTCGCCGTGATGTCCCGGGCGACGACCCGGTCACCGAGCCCGAGCGTGAACACGATCTCGCTGAGGCTGCCGGAGAGCGGCACGATCCGCCGGGCCCGGCGAACCGTCACCTTCCTGCCGTCGGCGGAGGTGACGGTGACCGGGAGTTCCGGTGACGGGGTGGCGGCGAGCGGCTCGACCCGGTTGGCGGCGGCCGCCGTCGGCTTCGCCGCCGCGGCCCGCGGTGAGCCTCCGCAGGCGGTCACCGTCAGGGTGAGGGCGAGCAACGGGACCAGTGCTCCCGCCAGTCGGGTGCGCAAGCGTCGCACGGTCGTCCGTCCGTTTCTCTCGGGTCACCGGCGGCCGCTGTGGCGGCCTGGCGCAAAGCTTAGGTTAGCCTTACCTTAATTCGCTACCGGCTGTCGCACCCGCCGTACCCGCAGTGCCTGTTGCGCCCGTCGTACCCGTCGTACCCGTCATGCCCGTCGTCCCCCGGAGGACCTCCCATGCCCGCGCGCCTTCGTGCCCTGGTCACCGTGGTGTTCGCGGTGGTTGTGGGGCCCTGCTCCCGGCGGCCACCGCCCATGCCGCGAGCCGTACCGTGCAGGGCGGCCGGCTGGACTGGGGTGTGAAGTCGTCCTTCCAGAGCTATGTCACCGGCCCGATCGCGAAGGGGAGTTACTCCCTGACCGGCGGTGCGGCGACCGTGGGCAGCAGCCGGTTCCGCTTCCCCTCGGCGACCGGCACCTACGACGGCGGCACCGGCGCGTTCACCGCGTCCTTCGCCGGCGGGGTGCACTTCGTCGGCCACCGGGAGAGCAACGGCACCTACCAACTGGACCTCACCCTCAGCCGCCCCACCGTCCGCATCTCCGGCTCGGCCGGCACCCTCTACCTGGACGTCACCAGCAAGGCGAAGGGCACCGGGACGGTCACGACGTCCTCGCAGGTGCCCTTCGCCTCCCTGGCCCTGGGCGGGATCGACATGAGGGGCGCCGGCACCGCCGTCGTCCTGGACAACGTGCCCGCCACCCTCACCACCCAGGGCGCCGGTTCCTTCGCCGGCTACTACACGGCCGGCACCGCCCTGGACCCGGTGAGCCTGGCGGCGGACGTCGAGCCGGCGGGCACGCCCACCCCTGCCCCGAGCAACTCGCCCACCAGGAAGGCCACTTCGAAGGCCGACTCCGACGACTCCGACGACTCCGACGGCTCCATCGAGGACGGCGCCGTCAACTGGGGCGTGCGCCGCACCTTCCGCGAGTACGTCACCGGTGACATCGCCCGCGGCAGGTGGACGCTGACCGGCGGAGCCGAGGACGGCGGCGCCCTCTTCCGCTTCCCGAAGGGCGAAGGGGCGTACCGGAACGGCGCGTTGACGGCGAGCTTCGCGGGCGCCGTCCGCTTCACCGGCGACCACGGCCTCGACCTGAGACTGAGCGCGGTCAGGGCCACCGTCGAGGACGGCACGGGCACCCTCTACGCCGACGTCGACAGCGACGCCTTCACCGGCGACAAGGTCCCGCTGGTCACCTTCACCGCCGGGGACTTCACCGCGAAGAAGGGGCTCGCCCAGGTCACCGAGGCCCCCGCGAAGCTCACCGCCCGGGGCGCCAGGGCCTTCGCCGGGATGTACCGGGCCGGGACCGCGATGGACCCGGTCTCCCTCGCCGTCGCCCTCAACGCCGACGCCGCCCTGCCCGCCCTGCCCGACCTGGGCAGCGCGGCCGACGAGACGGAGACACCGTCACCGACACCGACCGCCGCCTCGGCGCGGCCGGTGGCGAGCGACACCACCGCCTCCGACGGCGACGGCACCCCCGTCCTGCCCGTCGCCCTCACCGCGGGCGTCCTGTCGGCCGCCGCCGCGCTCTTCGCGGTCGCCGTCCGCAGGCGCCGTACCCGCCCGGCGGCCGGGCCCGCCCCCACCGACGAGGACTGAACCCCCACCGGAAAACCACCGGGAAAACCACCGGGAAAACCACCGGAAATCCGCCGGAAATCCGCCGGAAAGCCACCGGTACACCGCCGGAACACCCACAAGGAGCCACATGCCCGCCACCACGACCAGAAAGCTCGCCCTCGCCGCCGCCGTCGCGGTCACCCTGGGAGCCGGCGCGCTCACCGCGGCGACCACCGCGTCGGCCGCCGAAGTCCCGCTCAGCGGCTACGAGTTGACGTGGGGCATCAAGCAGTCGTATCGCACCTACGTCACCACCTACGCGGCCGGCACCTTCACCCCGGCGGGCGGCGCGACCCAGGCCGCGGGCAACGGCGCCTTCACCTTCGCCCAGGGCACCGGCAGTTACGACTCCGACGCGCACACCGTGGACCTCGCCTTCCAGGGCAGCCTCCGCATCGTCTCCCAGCTGCACGGCTTCGACCTCACGCTGTCCGACGTGAGGTTCGACAGCGGGGCGGCCGAGATCACCGCGGACGTGACGAAGGACGGCACCACCACGGACGACGTCCCGCTCGCCACGGTCACCGTCACCCGCGCGATGACGGACATGACGACCACCCTCACCAAGCAGGCCGCGGACGTCTTCGGCAGCGCGAGCTACGAGGGCGCGGCCGGCGACCCGCTCACGGTCGCCCAGACCGCCACCGAGTCCCCGTCCCCGTCGCCGACCCCGTCGGACTCCGCCTCCGCTTCCGCCTCACAGAGCCCCTCCCCGTCCGCCAGCACGTCGGCGTCCCCCTCCGGGTCCGCCTCCGCCTCCCCGTCCCCCTCCGCGTCCGCGTCCGAGTCCGAGGAGCCCCCGGCCGAGGGCGACATAGCCGACGGGATCCTCACCTGGGGCGTGAAGGAGTCCTTCCGTACGTACGTCGTGGGCAGCGTGGCCCAGGGCCGGATCACCGTCTCGGACGGCGCGGCCCAGGCCGCCGGCAACGGCGCGTTCACGTTCACCGGCGCGACCGGCGACTACGACACCGACGCCGGTACGCTCTCCGCCGCCTTCGAGGGCGCCGTCGACTTCAAGGGCCACGAGAGCAACGGCACGTACGGCCTCGACCTCACCCTCGGCAACATCCGGGCGACCGTCGACGGCGGCAAGGGCGAACTCACCGCCGACGTGACGAGCCTCGGCACCACCACCGAGGACGTCGAACTGGCCGACCTGACGGCCGCCTCCGCCGACCTGACCCCCACGGACGACGTCATCACCCTGGACGACGTCACCGCCACCCTCACCGAGGCCGGCGCGAAGGCGTTCAGCGGCTACTACACGGCGGGCACCGAACTCGACCCGCTGGACCTCTCCGTCGCCCTGACGGACGACGCCCAGCTCCCGTCCGGCGACGGTGACGACGACGCGACGGGCACCCCGACCGCCACCGCCTCGGACGGCACCGCCGGTTCGGCGAGCGGCGGCGTCACCGGCTCCACCACCGGAGGCACCGGCGTCACCGGCGGCGCCCTCGCCTCCACCGGCGCGGACGTCCCGAGCGGCGTGCTGGGCGCGGCCGCCGCGGTCACCGTGGCCGCGGGCGCGGGCGTGGTGTACGCGATGCGCCGGCGCCGTACCGGGGCGTGACACCCCGCCGGGGGCGGACGGGCGCCCCCGCCTGGGACGACCCGTCCACCGCCGCCCCCGCGAATGCTTCAATGCCGGAGTGACTGATTACGACGTGCTGCGTGTCTTCTGCGCGGCGAACGGCGGATACGGCAACGAGCTCGGGGTCGTCCGCGACGGCTCCGTACTGCCCGACCGGGAGGACCGGCAGGCGCTGGCGGCGAAGCTCGGGTTCAGCGAGACCGTGTTCGTGGACGACCCCGAGCGCGGGGCCATCGACATCTACACCCCCACCCTGCGCCTGCCGTTCGCCGGCCACCCGTGCGTCGGTACGGCCTGGCTGCTGGACGTGCCCGAACTGGTCACCCCGGCCGGTGTGGTCGGCGCCCGGCTGGACGGGGAGTTCAGCTGGATCGAGGCGCTCCCGGAGTGGGCCGCGCCGCGCACCCTGCGCCAGTACGCCAAGGCCGCCGAGGTCGACGCGCTGCCGGTGCCGCCGCCGGGGGAGTGGATCTACGCCTGGGCCTGGGAGGACGAGTCGGCCGGGCGGGTCCGCGCCCGCGCCTTCCCCGGCCGTGACGACGGCATCGACGAGGACGAGGCGACCGGGGCGGCGGCGCTGCTGCTCACCGCGGAGCTGGGCCGGGCCCTGAACATCACCCAGGGCAGGGGCTCGCAGATCCTGACCGCACCTCAGCCCTACGGCTGGGTGGAGATCGGCGGGCGGGTCATCCTGGAGGGCGAGGAGAGGCAGTCGGCGGCCGACCGCTGGTGATCAGCCGGTGATCAGCCGGTCACCGACTTCTCCTGACGGCCGCGCCGCACGTAGTACCAGGTCATGTTGGACGACAGGCCTGTCAGCAGCACCCAGACGACGCCGATCGCCCAGCTGCCCTGGACGAAGGAGACGACGGCGGCGACGACGGCGAGGACGCAGACGACGAGGGCGTACAGGGCGAGGCGGGGCATAGGAGTCGATCGCTTTCCGAAGACGTCTTTCCGAAGACGTGGGGACACCGATGGCAGCCACCAGTGTCCCCCATCCGCTCAGACGTCCGTGACGCGGAGCCCGGCGTGTGCCTTGTAGCGGCGGTTGACCGAGATCAGGTTCGCGACCAGGGACTCCACCTGGTGGGCGTTGCGCAGCCGCCCCGCGAAGACGCCGCGCATCCCGGGGATGCGGCCGGCCAGCGCCTGCACGACCTCCACGTCGGTCCGCTCCTCGCCCAGCACCATCACATCGGTGTCGATCTCCTCGATCTCCGGGTCCTGGAGCAGCACGGCCGAGAGATGGTGGAAGGCGGCCGTGACCCGGGAGTCCGGCAGCAGCGCCGCGGCCTGCTCCGCCGCGCTGCCCTCCTCCGGCTTGAGCGCGTAGGCGCCCTTCTTGTCGAAGCCGAGCGGGTTGACGCAGTCCACGACCACCTTGCCGGCCAGTTCCTCGCGCAGTGACTCCAGCGTCTTGCCGTGCCCGTCCCACGGCACGGCGACGATCACGAGGTCGCTGCGGCGCGCGCACTCGGCGTTGTCGGCGCCCTCGACACCGTGACCGAGCTCGTCGGCGGCGGCCTGCGCGCGCTCGGCGGCCCGGGAGCCGATGATCACCTTCTGGCCGGCCCGGGCCAGCCGGTAGGCGAGGCCCTTGCCCTGCGGGCCGGTGCCGCCGAGCACACCCACGACCAGACCGGAGACGTCGGGCAGGTCCCAGGGATCCTTGGCGGGGGCCTTCTCGGCCGTCGGCTGCTGTGCACTGTCGGTAGAGGTCATGGGCCGACTCTACGTCCGGGCCGGCGGCCGTACCCGGTCAGGTTCGGTCAGGTGAGCCGGTTCACGGGCACCCGGCGGAAGGTGATCGTCGAATAGGCGCTGAAGTCCCCGGTCTCGTACAGGAGCCCGACGGTGGCCGCGTCGATCCGGGTCAGGTCGGAGTAGGCGGCGGGCAGTCCGTCGACCGTGTAGGCCGGCCGCCAGGTGGTACCGCCGTCGGCGGAGGCGCGGATCGTCATCAGGGCACGGCTCGCCGGATCGCCCGGCCCGGAGTACAGCAGCAGGTCCGGATCGCGGAGTTGGAGCACGCTGGCCTCGCAGACGGGGGCGGCGAGCCCGGCCTGCGGCCGGAAGGGCTTCGCCAGCGTGCGCCCGCCGTCCGCCGAGTGGGCGTCGGCCCGGTTGCCGGGCGCCGGCGAGTCGTTGCGCGTGTTGAAGTAGATCCGCCCGTCCGGGAGTTCGGCGGCGGTGGTCTCGTTCACGTTGATGTACCCGTTGGTGTTCTCGTCGAGGTAGCCGAGGTACCAGGTCTCCCCGTGGTCGTCGCTGAGCAGGCAGTGCCCGCTGTTGTACTTGCCCTCGGTGCCGTTGTCCGTTCCGGTGGGCGGCAGGGTGTGGTTGGCGGCCACGACGACCCGGCCCGAGCGCAGCTGGATGGCATGCCCGGGCGTGGTGGCGTACCACCGCCACCCGGCCTTCTTCACCGACTTGGTGATCTCCTTCGGCGCGGACCACGTCACCCCGTCGTCGTCACTGTGCTGCACCCACACCCGGCGCCCGTCGGCGTCCGACACCTGGCCGCGCAGGATGGCGTCCTCGGTGGCGGAGGCGGCGCTGCGGACGTGCACGAGCAGGATGCGGCCGGTGTCGAGGACGACGGGGGCGGGGTTCCCGGCGAGGTCGGTGCCGTTGCTCGCGGCGACCTGGAGCGGCCCCCAGGTGTGCCCGCCGTCCCCGGACCTCTTCAGCACCACGTCGATGTGCCCGTAGTCGGCGGCGGAGTTGACTCTCCCCTCGCAGAAGGCGAGCACGGTGCCCGCCCGGGAGACCACCACCGCCGGGATCCGGAAACTGGCGTAGCCCTCTTTGCCCGCGCGAAAGGGAATGCTTGCTTCTACGTCGCTCATGGGCCGCGTTCTCCCCGGTTCGGGCGAATTCGGAGTGAACTCCGCGTCACGAGTGTCCGATTACGGCAGTATGCGGGGGCATGGACGCCGTACGGGTCGCGTTGTTGCGCGAAGTGCTCGCCGGGACCGAGTGGTTGAACGCGACGCGGAGATTCGCGGGGGCCCTTCGGGGTTCGGTGGTGACCCACGGCGGCGGACTGCTCCTCCTCGGCACCCCGGACTACGAGCCCTGGCACCTCGCCGCGCACCTGGTGGACGAGGCGGCGTGGTCCGGTACGCCGGAACTGGCGCCGACCCTCGTACGGCACGACGCCCGCCCCACCGACCCGGCGCACCTCGCGGTCGGCCCCGGCCGCATCGAGACGGCCCGGCGCGGCGAGACGCTGCTGGTGGTGGCGCCGGGGGACTCGGACGCCCTGCTGGAGCGGATCCACACGGCGCGCCGAGCCGGCGTGACGGTCCTGACCCTCTCCGCCACCACCACCGCCACCGACGACGCGCTGACCGCCATGGCCCACGAGACCCTCACCGTCCCCGAGGCCGCGGAACTGGACCTGGACACGGTCCAGCACCTCGTCAGCGCGGCGACGGGCGAGAACGGCCCCTCCCCACGGGGGCGCCGCCGCTTCCGCGACCGCCTCGCAAGGCTGGCGGAAACAGTGATGGCCCCGCCCCCGACCCCCTGGTGATTGCCCACCCACCCACCCGACTCGCTCAGCCAACTGCCTTCGGCAGCACCGCGGAAGGGCAGGGAGCCTCGGGCCCGCGGCCACGGATGTCGGCTGCGGGCGCGTAGTGGTTGCTCGCGCAGTTCCCCGCGCCCCTTCAGGGCGCGTTGGTGCAGCGCCCCTTCAGGGGCGCGGGGAACTGCGCGACCGGCCCCCACCGGGCCGCACCCGGGCGAAAAGTGTTTGCTGCCGCCGAGCGCAGCGTTCAACATGGCCCAGCGTGAGCCGCCTCCTGCCCGACCTCGCCCCCTGGAAGGCCTCCGTCGACTTCCGGCGGCTGTGGTTCTCCGGTCTGATCAGCAACTTCGGGAGTTTCCTGACGTTCGTCGCGCTCCCGGTGCAGATCAAGGACCTCACCGGTTCCGCGGCCGCCGTAGGAGCCGTCGGCGCCGTCGAGCTGCTCCCGCTCGTCCTGTTCGGGCTGTACGGCGGCGCCCTCGCCGACGCCCTCGACAAGCGCGCGCTGATCGTCCGGACCGAGGCCGGTCAAGGGCTGCTCAGCGCGGGGCTGCTGGTCAACGCGCTGCTGCCGCACCCGGCCGTATGGCCGCTGTACGCCGTCGCCGCGCTCTCCTCCGCGCTGGTGTCGGTGCAGCGCCCCGCCCTCGACTCCCTCTGGCCGCGGATCGTCGCCCACGACGACCTCCCGGCCGCGGCGGCCCTCAACTCCTTCCGCTGGACGGCCGGCGGCGTCGCGGGCCCCGCCGTCGCCGGCCTGGTCGTGGCGTACGCGGGCCTCGGCTGGGCGTACGGCGCCGACCTCGTCACCTTCGTCGTCTCCGTCGTCCTCATCCTCCCCATCGCCCCGTCGCCCGCGTCCCACGAGGCCGCCGGGCCCTCCCTCCGCTCCGTCGCCGAGGGCGCCCGCTACGCCTGGAACCGCAAGGAACTCCTCGGCACCTACGCCGTCGACCTCGCGGCGATGTTCCTGGCGATGCCGCTCGCCGTACTGCCCTTCCTCGCCGACGAGTTGGACGCGGACTGGTCGCTCGGCCTGATGTACGCGAGCATCCCGGCCGGGTCGCTCCTCGTGAGCCTGGTCAGCGGCTGGACCTCGCGGGTGCGCCGGCACGGGCGGATGGTGGTGCTGTCGGCCGCGCTGTGGGGCCTGGCGATCGCCGCCGCCGGTGCCGTGGCGAACGTGTGGCTGGTGCTGCTCTTCCTCGCGGTCGCGGGCGGCTGCGACATGGTCAGCGGGATCTTCCGGTCCGCGATGTGGAACCAGACGATCCCCGACGAACTGCGCGGCCGCCTCGCCGGGATCGAACTGCTGTCGTACTCCGTGGGCCCGACCCTCGGCCAGGTCCGGGCCGGCGGCATGGCCGGATGGCTCGGCGTACGGGCGTCCGTCGGCGCGGGCGGCCTGCTGTGCACCGGCGCGGTGGGCCTGCTGGCCCTGTGCCTGCCCGCCCTGATGTCGTACGACGCGCAGACCGACGAACACGCCGTACGGCTGCGCGCCCGACGCACTCGGGGCGCGACCGAGGCCGCCGCCCCCACCCAGCTCTGATCAGCCCTCGTCCTCAGCCCTCGTCCGAGGAGTCACCCGCCGGCGCGTCGTGCCAGCGCGGATCGTTCTCCCACTGGAGGTTGCGCTCCCGCGCGGTCTCCATCGCGTGCTCGGCCTCCGCACGGGTGGCGTAGGGGCCGAACCGGTCTTTGGCGGGGCACTCCGGGCCCTCCTCGACCTTCTGGTGCTGCAGGCAGTAGTACCACTCGCCCGCCTTTGCGACGGTCCGCTTCTTGAACAGGGCCATGACCGGCTCCTTTCACCTTCCACATGTTCCCCCATGCCCGCTGGTTAGACTCGCTGGCATGTCTGGCCAGTCGCTGCTCGTACCAGGGGAGCTCTCTCCCACCCGTTCGGTACCCGGAAACATCCGCCGCCCCGAGTACGTCGGCAAACCCGCGCCGACCCCGTACACCGGGCCGGAGGTGCAGACCTCCGAGACCATCGAGGCGATGCGCATCGCCGGCCGTATCGCCGCACAGGCGATGGAGGAGGCCGCGAAGATCATCGCGCCGGGTGTGACGACGGACGAGCTCGACAAGGTGGCGCACGCCTACATGTGCGACCACGGGGCGTACCCGTCCACCCTCGGCTACCGCGGCTTCCCCAAGTCCCTGTGCACGAGCGTCAACGAGGTCATCTGCCACGGCATTCCGGACTCGACGGTGCTCCAGGACGGAGACATCGTCAACCTGGACGTGACGGCGTACATCGGCGGGGTGCACGGCGACAACAACGCGACCTACCTCGTCGGGGACGTGGACGAGGAGAGCCGGCTGCTGGTGGAGCGGACCCGGGAGTCCCTCGACCGGGCGATCAAGGCGGTCCGGCCGGGCCGGCAGATCAACATCATCGGCCGGGTCATCGAGTCGTACGCCAAGCGCTTCGGCTACGGGGTGGTCCGGGACTTCACCGGCCACGGCATCAGCTCGTCGTTCCACTCCGGCCTGATCATCCCGCACTACGACAGCCCGCACGCGACGACCGTGATGCACCCCGGGATGACCTTCACGATCGAGCCGATGCTCACGCTCGGGACGTACGAGTACGACATGTGGGACGACGGCTGGACCGTCGTCACCAAGGACCGCAGGCGGACCGCGCAGTTCGAGCACACGCTGGTGGTGACCGACACCGGCGCGGACGTCCTCACGCTTCCCTGACCCCTGGTCGACCGGGCTCGTCCTCCCCTCGGAGGGCGGGCCTTTTTTCCGGTACGCTTTTACCGACAGGGTGTCGGTAACTTTACCGACGAAGCGTCGGCAAGAGCATTGACTTAGGTAAGCCTTACCTTAGAGGATGTTGCCCATGGACTCCTTCTCGACACTCATCCGCACCGCGTCCCACGAGCAGCACGTGGCGGCGGAGACCTCGACGTTCATGAGCGACCTGCTGGGCGGCCGGCTCGGTGTGGAGGCGTACGCCCGCTACACCGAGCAGCTGTGGTTCGTGTACGAGGCGCTGGAGGGCGCGGCCGGGCGGCTGGCGTCGGACCCGGTGGCCGGACCGTTCGTGCGGCCCGAGCTGTTCCGGCTGGCGGCGCTGGAGCGGGACCTGGCGCACCTGCGCGGGCCCGGGTGGCGGACGGGGTGCACGGCGCTGCCGGCGACCGAGGAGTACGCGGCGCGGGTGTGGGAGTGCGCCGAGGGATGGCCGGGCGGCTACCTCGCCCACCACTACACCCGCTACCTCGGCGACCTCTCCGGTGGCCAGATCATCCGCGACCGGGCCGAGCGGACCTGGGGGTTCAAGCGAAAGGGCGACGGCGTCCGCTTCTACGTCTTCGAGGACATCGCCAACCCGGCCGCCTTCAAGCGCGGTTACCGCGAACTGCTGGACGCGGTGAACGCCGACGACCTGGAGAGGCAGCGCATCGTGACCGAGTGCAAGCGGGCGTTCGCCCTCAACACGGCGGTGTTCCTGGAACTGGGCGAGGAGTTCCCGCTGTCGGCCTGACCCCGCCGCTACTGGCTGATCGAGCAGAACTCGTCCGTCCCCTGCCAGAAGCGGTAGAGCTGCTGACCGCAGTACTGGTCCAGGTCTCCGACGCCCAGGTGGCGCAGCAGCGCGTCGATCACGTCGAAGAACGCGCTGTTGATCGACGGCACCCACAGGAGCGCGAACACGAAGAGCAGACCGAACGGGGCGAACGGCTCCACCTGGCGCTTGATGTTGTACGACAGCCAGGGCTCGATCACGCCGTAGCCGTCCAGGCCCGGCACCGGCAGGAAGTTCAGGATCGCGGCCGTGACCTGGAGCAGGGCGAGGAAGGCGAGCGCGAAACGGAAGTCGCGCGGGACGCCGTCCAGGGCGTCCAGCCAGAAGGGGGCGGTGCAGACGGCGGCGAACAGGACGTTCGTCAGCGGACCGGCGGCGGAGATCAGGCTGTGCCGCCAGCGGCCCCGGATCCGGCTGCGCTCGATGAAGACCGCGCCGCCCGGCAGACCGATCCCGCCCATGATCACGAACAGCACCGGGAGCACGATGCTCAGCAGCGCGTGCGTGTACTTCAGCGGGTTCAGGGTCAGGTAGCCCTTGGCGCCCACCGTGATGTCCCCGCCGTGCAGGGCGGTGCGCGCGTGCGCGTACTCGTGCAGGCAGAGCGAGACGATCCAGGCCGCCGTCACGAACAGGAACACGGCGACCCCGGGCTGCTCGGCGAACCCGGACCAGGTGGCCCACCCGGTGACCGCGGTGACGGCGAGGATCCCGACGAACACGGGACTGATCCGCCGGTCACTGGGGCGGGTGGTGGTGGCGGTCATGGGCGGGGCTCCTGGAGAACTGGGGTGGTCGGCAAGGGTCCGACCGTACCTGGCGGGGGGCGGAAACGCCTCGGGTGCAGGGGAAATACCTCTCGGCGCAGAGGAAAACGTCTCGCGACCGCCGTCCGGTTCCTGGAGGGTTGGGACATGCGACTGCTGAAGGTGTTCTACGAGGACTGGCAGATGGAGTGCTGCGGCACACCGTTCTCGGTCGGCGACGAGGTGGCCTGGAAACTGGTCGCCTACGGGGCCGAGGCCCGGCGGGAGAACGCCGGGTACGGCGCCGAGACCTGGGTGGAGAACCACGGCGGACCCGACCGCCCGACCACCGGCCGTGTCCATGCCGTCGTCCTGGTCCACGAGGAGTACCGCTTCCACCGGACCGACCCGGTGCCGGTGGCGCCGGGGGAGGGAGAGGGGGACGGGGAGGGGGCGGGAGTCGTGCTCCGGGGCACGGGACGCGGCCTGGAAGCGGTGCCCGGAACCCTCACGCTGGAGCCCGTCGACAGCTGCCCCCGGTGGTTCGGGGAGGCGGACCTCGGCACGGTGGACGGCCTGCGGCGGGTCCGCCGCACCTGCGGTGCCCTCGTCACACTGGACGCCCCGGACACCGCGCACGTCCTGCGCCCCTGACGCCACCGGGCGGGCCCGCCCGACGCTCCTGCACGGGCCCCGACGCCCCGCCTTCGACACCCTGCCTTCGAAACCCCGTGACCGCTGCTGACGTCCCCAGGGACAATGGACCCCGTGCGCTACGCGATCCTCGGCACCACCCAGGTACTCCGCCCCGACGGCACGGCCGTTCCCGTGGGCGGTTCTCGGCTGCGTGCCCTGCTGACCGTGCTCGCGCTGCGGGCCGGACGCGGCGTGCCCGCCGGACTGCTCGTCGACGAGGTGTGGGGCGACGAACCGCCCGCCGACGCGACCGGCGCCCTCCAGGCCCTGGTCGGCCGGCTGCGCAGGGCGCTCGGCGCGGACGCGATCGAGTCCACCGACGGCGGCTACCGGCTCGCCGCCGCCCCCGACGACGTCGACCTGCACCGCTTCGAGCGGCTCACCGGCGAGGGCCTGCGCGCCCTCGCCGACGGCGACCCCGCCAAGGCGGCCACCGCCCTCGACGACGCCCTCGCCCTGTGGCACGGCCCGGCCCTGGCCGACCTGCCCGACCGCACCGCCGAGGCGGCCCGCGTCGACGTCCGCCGCCTCGACGCCCTGCGCGCCCGGCACACCGCCGCCCTCGCCCTCGGCCAGGCCGAGCAGTCCCTGCCCGAGCTCACCGCCCTGTGCGACGCCCACCCCCTCGACGAGCCCCTCCAGACCCTGCGCCTGCGCGCCCTGCACAGCACCGGCCGCACCGCCGAGGCGCTCGCCGCCTACGACGACGTTCGGCACCTCCTCGCCGACCGCCTCGGCTCCGACCCCGGGCCCGAACTGCGCGCCCTGCACGCCGAGCTCCTCGACCCGGCGCCCACGGCGGACGAACCGTCCCGGCCCGGCAACCTGCGCGCCCGGCTCACCTCCTTCGTCGGGCGCGAGGCCGACATCGAGACCATCCGGGGCGACCTCGCCGCCGCCCGGCTGGTCACCCTGCTCGGGCCCGGCGGGGCCGGCAAGACCCGGCTGTCGCAGGAGGCCGCCGAGACCGTGCGGTACGCCGCACGGGACGGCGTCTGGCTGGCCGAGCTGGCCCCCGTCGACGACCCGGCCGACGTCCCCGAGGCCGTGCTCAGCTCGCTCGGCGCCCGCCAGGCCGTGCTGTACGGCGGCGGCGCCGAGGCCATGCGGGCCGCCGCCGACCGGCACGACGACCCGGTCGAGCGGCTCGTCGACCACTGCGCCCGGCGCCGGATGGTGCTCGTCCTCGACAACTGCGAGCACGTCGTCGACGCGGCGGCCGACCTGGCGGCCCGGCTCCTGGAGCGCTGCCCGGACCTGACGATCCTGGCCACCAGCCGCGAACCCCTCGGCGTACCCGGGGAGTTGCTGCGCCCGGTGGAGCCGCTGCCCGAGCCGGTGGCGCTGCGGCTGCTCGCCGACCGGGGCGCAGCGGCCCGCCCCGGTTTCACGGTCGGCGCCGACGACGAGACCGCGGCCGCGTGCGCCGAGATCTGCCGCCGCCTGGACGGACTGCCCCTCGCCATCGAACTGGCCGCGGCCCGGCTGCGGGTGCTGACCCCGCGCCAGATAGCCGACCGGCTCGACGACCGCTTCCGCCTCCTCACCTCCGGCAGCCGTACCGTGCTGCCCCGCCAGCAGACCCTGCGCGCGGTCGTCGACTGGTCCTGGGACCTGCTCGACGCCGGCGAACGCGACGTCCTCGGCCGTCTCTCCCTCTTCGCGGGCGGCTGCGACCTGGCCGCCGCCGAGGCCGTCTGCGGCCCCGCCGCCCTCGACGCGCTCGGCTCCCTGGTCGACAAGTCCCTGGTCGTGGCGGCCCCTTCGGGCGAGGCCGAGGACGGCGGGATGCGCTACCGGCTCCTGGAGACCGTCGCCGAGTACGCCGGCGAGCGCCTCGACGAGAGCGGCGAGCGCGCCGCGGCCGAGCGCGCCCATCTGACGTACTACCGCGAACTCGCCCGCACCACCGATCCGTTGCTGCGCGGCCCCGGCCAGCGGGCCGCCATCGCACGGCTCCGGCTGGAGTACGAGAACCTGCGTACCGCGCTGCGGCACGCCATCGCGGTACGGGACGAGCACGAGGCGCTCTGCCTGCTCCACTCCCTGTTCTGGTACTGGCAGATGCACGACCAGCGCATCGAGACCCGCGCCTGGTGCACCGACGTCATAGCCCTCGGCCCCGACCCGTTCGCCCCGCCGCTGCGCCGGGCCGAACCGGTGTGGCAGCGCTGCACCGACACCCCGCCGCCGTACACCGGAGAGCTCCTCGTCGAGGCCCGGCGCGGTGTGCACCTGGCCCATCTGGCCTGTATGGACACCGAGCTGGACGTCTGGCAGACGCCCGAGGCCCAGGCCAAGCTGCGCGCGGTCACCGAGGTCTACGAGCCCGGCATGCCGCAGACCTGCCGGGCTCCGGGCATGTTCTGGTTCTTCGCCGTGATGCTGACCGGCGGCATGGACCGGCTGCGCGAGATCCTCGACGCCGGTGTCCGCACCTGCCGCGAGACGCCCGGCTACGAGTGGGAGCTGGCCGGCAGCCTCGCCATGCGCGCCAACCTGCTCGCCAACCGCGCCGCCTGGGCGGACGACGCCACCCGGGACGCCGACGAGGCACTGGAGATCTTCCGGCGCCTCGGGGACGACTGGGGCACCGCCGAGGCCTTCTCCGGGCGCGCCGAGTCCCGCGAGCGCAGAGGCGACTACCTGGCGGCGGCCGTCGACTACGAGGCCGCCATCGAGCGGGTCGGCCTGCTCGGCGCCCGCTCCCAGACCGCCGTGCTGAACGCCCGCCTCGGCAGCGTGCTGATCGAGTCGGGCGACACCGAGCGCGGGGAACGGCTGCTGCGCCAGGTCATCGCCGACAACGAGAGCCTGAGCAACGAGGCGATGCCCGCCGCCCGGCTCTTCCTCACCACCTGGCTCCTGATCAGCGGCCGCATCCCCGAGGCCCGCGAGCAGGTCCGGCTGCTGCGCAGCGAGTTCAAGATCTCCCACTTCGTCGTCTTCGACGCCCTGATCCTCACCCAGGAGGCCTGGGTGGACGCCCTCGACGGCCTCCACGCGGAGGCCCTGGCCAGGCTGCGGGATGCGCTGCGGCTCGCCGCCGACCCGCTCAGCGAGGCCATCACCCCGCATCTGCCGTCCGTCTGCCTGACCGTCGCCGCGGTCGCCCTCGCCGGCCTCGACGGGGGCGTGCGCGCCGGGGACGCCGCCCGCTGCCTGGGCGCCGCCGACGCCCTGGTGCCGCCCGGCCACGTCCAGGTCGGCCTGGAGCGCACGGCACGCGACCGGTCCGAGGCCCGGGTCCGGGCCGTCCTGGACGACGACCGGGCCTACGAGTCGGCGTACGCCGAGGGCGGTGGCCTCTCCCGCGTGGAGGCCACCGCCCTGATCTGACGTGTTCCGGTGAACGTCAGCTCTTCGTACGGAACTTGTAGATCGCGTACGGTGCCGCGATCGCCGTGATCCCCACCGACCAGCCCAGCGTCACCCACAGGTCGTGGGCGACCGGGCCGCCGACCATCAGGCCGCGCGCGGCGTCGGCGAGCGTGGACAGCGGGTTGTAGTCGGTGAAGTTCTGCAGCCAGC
The DNA here is from genome assembly GCF_019091475.1 of Streptomyces sp. GbtcB6. Taxonomy (NCBI): domain Bacteria; kingdom Bacillati; phylum Actinomycetota; class Actinomycetes; order Kitasatosporales; family Streptomycetaceae; genus Streptomyces; species Streptomyces sp. GbtcB6. The sequence continues at coordinate 50,437 of NZ_JAGXJL010000022.1, forward strand.
CCGGCATCGAGTTCGTCGGCGCGAAGATCGACGAGCCGAACTGCAGCGGGAACAGCACCAGGAACCCCATGGCCTGCACGGACTGGGCGTTCTTCAGGATCACGCCCAGGGTGAGGAACACCCACATGATCGAGGAGGCGAACACCGCGGACAGCCCCACGGCGGCGAACAGCCCGCCCCAGTGGTTGATGTGGAACCCGACGAGCACCGCGACGATCATCAGCACGGCGGTCGCGAACAGCATCCGCACCAGTTCCACCGAGATCTTCGCGAACAGCACCGAGCCGCGCCCGATCGGCAGCGACCGGAACCGGTCCATCACGCCGGAGTTGAAGTCCTGGCTGAACCCGGTGCCGACGCCCTGCGAGAGCGTCATGCTCATCATCGCGATCATGCCCGGGATGACGTACTGGACGTATCCGTCCTGACCGCCGCCGAGCGCCTGCCCGATCGAGCCGCCGAAGACGTACACGAACAGCAGCGTGAAGACGACCGGCATCAGCAGCGCGTCGAACATCGACTCCGGGTCCTGCCGGATCCACAGCAGATTGCGGCGGACCAGGGCTCCGGTGTGCCGCAGGTGCGCGCGCAGCGGGATACGGACGTCGGCGGCCGGGGTGGCGGTGGTGGCGGTGGCGGCGCTCATACGGCGACCTCCTGACGGTCGTCGGCGGTCTTGGCGTCCTGCGGGGCACTGGCGCGGTGGCCGGTGAGGGACAGGAACACCTCGTCCAGGCTGGGCAGTTCGGTGGTGATGGAGCTGATGGTGATACCGCGGGCGGTCACGGCGCCGACCACGGCGGTCAGCTGCTCGTCGCTGAGGATCGGCACCAGCAGCGTGCCGTTCTCGCCGTCCACGGTGGTACCGGCGAGCCCGGTGATCCCGAGTTCGTCGATCATGTCGGCGAGCGGCCGGACCTGCAGCGGATCGACGGGCCGCACCCGCAGCGTCCGTCCGCCGACCTTCGCCTTCAGCTCCTCCACCCGGCCGTTCGCGATGACCTTCCCGCGGTCCACGACGGTCAGCTCGGAGGCGAGCTGCTCGGCCTCCTCCATGTACTGGGTGGTCAGCAGCACGGTCACCCCGTCCCCGACCATGGTCTTGACCTCGGCCCACACCTCGTTGCGGGTGCGCGGGTCGAGACCGGTGGTCGGCTCGTCCAGGAACAGCACCTGGGGGTGTCCGATCATCGAGGCGGCGAGGTCGAGCCGGCGCCGCATGCCGCCGGAGTAGGTGCTCGCCGGCCGCTTCGCGGCCTCGGTCAGCGAGAACCGCTCCAGCAGCTCGTCGGCCCGGGCTCGCGCGTCCTTGCGCGGCAGGTCAAGGAGCCGCCCGATCATGTACAGGTTCTCCCAGCCCGGCAGCTTCTCGTCCACGGAGGCGTACTGCCCGGTCAGGCCGATCACCCGGCGCAGCTGGCGGGGCTGGCGCAGCACGTCGTACCCGGCGACGGTCGCCTCTCCCGCATCGGGCTTCAGCAGCGTGGACAGGATCCGTACCAGGGTGGTCTTGCCGGCCCCGTTCGGACCGAGCACGCCCATCACGGTGCCCTGGCGGACGTCCAGATCAACTCCGTCGAGTGCCTTGGTGTCGCCGTAGTGCTTCACCAGCCCCCGTACGGACACGGCGTTGTTGTCGATTCGCGTCATGGGAAGAACCGTGCCAGGCCCCACCGACAAACCACCGACAGCCCACCGACACCGGCCGCCGGCCCGCCGACATCCCGCCGACGGCCCGCCCGGCCCGCCGACGGCCTGCCCGGCCCGCCGACGGTTTGCCCGGCCTACTGACGGCTTTCCCGGCCTGGCCACGGCAATCCCGGCCCACCGATGGCGTGCCCGGCCCACCGATGGCAGTCCCGGCCCACCGATGGCCCGCCCGGCCCGCCGACTGCTCGGCGGCACGAGGGGGGCGTACCGTGCGGGGCGTGACCCCACTCGCGGCCCAGGCCATCCGCACCGGGCGGCTGGACCTGCTGCCGCTGTGCGTCGAGCACGCCGAGGAGATGGCCGCGGTGCTGTCCGACCCGGCCCTGCACACCTTCACCGGCGGCGCACCTGACACCGCCGAGACCCTGCGCTCGCGCTACCGGCGCATCACCGCGGGCTCCGGCGACCCGGCCGTCTCCTGGCTGAACTGGGTGATCCGGCTCCGCGCGGAGTCCTGCCTGACGGGTTACGTCCAGGCGACGGTCCGGGGCCCGGTCGCCGAGATCGCCTGGGTGGTGGGCACCCCATGGCAGGGCCGGGGCATCGCCACCGAGGCCGCCCGCGGCCTGGTCGACCGGCTCACCCGCGGCCTTTCGGCCACCGTCATCGCCCACATCCACCCCGCCCACCACGCCTCCGCCGCCGTCGCCGGGGCCGCCGGTCTGGTCCCCACCGACGTACGGCACGACGGCGAGGTCCGCTGGCACCTCCCTACCGCCCCGACCGCCCCTTCGGTGGGTGCGGCAGACGCAGCCCGACGAGGCTCTGGAGGGTGAGTGCGGCGGCGGCCGTGGCGGTGACCGCGAAGCCGCCGTGCGGCCCGAGTGCGTCGATCGCCCGGCCGGAGACCGCCGCCGCGGCGGCCGAGCCCGCCGCGCTCGCGGAGCCCAGCCAGGAGAACGCCTGGGTCAGGACGGACCGGTGCACGGTCGACTGGGCCAGCACGGAGAAGAGCACCAGGAGGACCGGGATCGTGGCACCGGTCAGTACCACGACCAGTCCGAGCCCGAACGGCGAGCCGACCGTGAGCAACAGCAGGGTGCCGAGGGTCAGCACACCGCTCGCCATCGTCAGCTGTACCCGGGGTGCGGTACGCCACCGGCGCAGCCCGTACAGCCATCCGGCCAGCAGTCCGCTGCAGCCGGTGACGGCGAAGACCGGGGTCGCGGCGCCCGGCGCGCCGTGCGCCACGGCGAAGGCGGGCACCGCCACCTGCATGGCGCCGAAGAACACCCCGATGGCGAGGTTGAGCCCCATCAGCAGGAGGATCTCGCCGCGCAGCAACGACCGGTCCTCGCGGGCGGCTGCGGGGCCGTCGGCCGCCGGCGGGGGCGCGCTGCCGCGCTGTGCCGCGAGGACCAGCCCTCCGGCCACCGACAGGGAGGTGGCCAGCACCGTGCCGGCCACCGGATGTCCGGCCGCGGCGAGGGCGCTGACCAGCACCGGGCCCAGGAGGTAGCCCGCCTCGTTGGCGACGGACTCCAGCGCGAAGGCGGTGGGCAGCTCCGCCGCCCGGCCGGTGCGCAGCAGCGCCGACCAGCGGGCCGCGGACAGCGCGCCGAGCTGGGGAACGCCGGCGCCGGCCAGCGCACCGCCCAGGGCCAGCAGGGCGTCGGGGGCGCCGGCGGCGACCAGCGACACCAGGAGCGCCACCGCGAGGGCGTGCGCGAGCAGTACGGGCGGCAGGACCCTGGTCTGCCCGAACCGGTCGACGAGCCGGGCCACCTGTGGCGCCCCGAGCGCTTCGGCCAGCGCGAAACACCCGCCGACCAGCCCGGCCGCGGTGAAGGTGCCGGTGCGGCCGTGTACGAGCCAGACGATGCCGATGCCGGTCATCGCGACGCCGACGCGTCCGAGCGACGCCGGCAGGAAGAAGGCCGCGGCTCCCGGGGTACGCAGCAGGGCACGGTAGTTCGCCGACGGCACGGCGAGTCCTGTTCGCCGCCCGGCGGGACGGTCCACGTGGGTCGTCGGTGCCCGGATGTGCCGACCCGTGGTCTCCGTCTGGAACCGTCCAGTGCTGGCGCGGGGAGGGGACACGCGCCCCGCACCGACTCCGTCACCGGGCAGAAGTCTTGACGTGTTGTGGGCGGCCAGTCTCGCCGCCGGGGCCGGCGATGTCCATCACGACGCGGGACAGCCCGCCGACGGGGGAAGATCGGCGGGCTGTCCTTGGTGTTTCCGCAGTGGCTCTTGGGTGTTCCTAGTGGACGGAGTGCTCCTCCAGCGGGAACGTTCCGCCGACGACGTCCTCGGCGTAGGCCCGGGCCGCGTTGCCCATGACCTCGCGCAGATCCGCGTACTTCTTCACGAACTTCGGGACCCGGCCCGAGGTCAGGCCGAGCATGTCCGTCCAGACCAGGACCTGCGCGTCGGTCTCGGGACCGGCGCCGATGCCGACCGTCGGGATGTGCAGCACCCGGGTCACCTCGGCCGCGAGCTCCGCCGGGACCAGTTCGAGTACGACCGCGAACGCGCCCGCGTCCTGGACCGACTTGGCGTCCCGCAGCAGCTGCTGGGCCGCCTCCTCGCCGCGGCCCTGCACGCGGTAGCCCATCGCGTTGACGGACTGCGGGGTCAGGCCGATGTGCGCCATCACCGGGATGCCGGACTCGACGAGCAGCCGGATCTGCTCGTACGACCGCTCGCCGCCCTCCAGCTTGACCGCGCCGACGCCCGCCTCCTTCACCAGCCGGGTCGCCGAGCGCAGGGCCTGCACCGGGCCCTCCTGGTAGGAGCCGAAGGGGAGGTCGCCGACGATGAGGGCGCGCTGGGTGCCTCGGACCACGGCCGCCGACAGCATCGTCATCTCGTCCAGGGTGACGGGCACCGTCGACTCGTAGCCGAGGTGACAGTTGCCGGCCGAGTCGCCGACCAGGAGCACGGGGATGCCGGCCTCGTCGAAGACGGAGGCGGTCATCGCGTCGTAGGCGGTGAGCATGGGCCACTTCTCGCCGCGTTCCTTGGCGAGGGCGATGTCGCGGACCGTGATGCGGCGAGTGCCCTTCCCCCCGTACAGCGCCCTGCTGCCGTCGGAGGGGCTGTTCTGCACAGTCTGGGCAGCCGAAAGCTGCGTCATGGCAACGGCTCCTTCAAGTCATCTCGAGGCACCCTGACGGCGTCCCCGGATCCCTCCCATGGTGGCACTTCGTGCCGCCCTCGGCCAGAGCACCCCCATGTGATCCATCGGTCACCGGCCGTCGCTCCACCTTGTCGCGTTGTATAAAGCCCGGGTAAAGGTATTCAGATACGAGACGGTGCCGTATTGAAATGGCCTTAGGCTCGTCGGCATGACAACTCCTGCCGACCACGCTCCAACCGGCCCCCGCATATCCGAAGCGGTGCACCGGCGCCGCTGGGCGATCCTCGGCGTGCTCATGCTCAGCCTGCTGATCGTGGTGCTCGACAACTCGATCCTGAATGTCGCCGTCAAGACCATCTCCACCCCGGCCCCGGTCGGCCTCGGTGCCACCCAGAGCCAGCTGGAGTGGGCGATCAACGCCTACACCCTCGTCTTCGCCGGCCTGCTCTTCACCTCCGGCCTCGTCGGTGACCGCCTCGGCCGCAAGAAGGTGCTGATCGGCGGCCTCGTGGTGTTCGGCATCGGCTCGGCCCTCGCCGCCGAGTCCGGCTCCGCCGACCAGCTGATCGCCTACCGCGCCCTGATGGCCCTCGGCGCCGCCTTCGTGATGCCCGCCACCCTCGCCGTCCTGATGAACGTCTTCGAGCGTCAGGAGCAGCCGAAGGCGATCGGCATCTGGGCCGGCGGCGTCGGCCTCGCCATCGCCATCGGCCCGATCACCGGCGGTGTGCTGCTCGACCACTTCTGGTGGGGCTCGGTCTTCCTCATCAACGTACCGATCGTGATCATCGCGCTCGCCCTGATGGTGTGGCTGGTGCCCGACTCGCGCGACCCGCGCCCGGGCCGCCTCGACCCCGTCGGCGTGGTCCTGTCCGTCGTCGGTCTCGTCCTGCTGGTCTACGGCATCATCAAGGGCGGCGAACTCGCCGACTTCACCGACGCCAAGGTCCTCGCCACCATCGCCGCGGGCCTCGCCGTGCTCGTCGGCTTCGTGATCTTCGAGAAGCGCAGCGACCACCCGTCCCTGGACGTCAGCTACTTCAAGAACAAGGTCTTCTCGGCCGCCATGGCCGCCATCGCGCTGGTCTTCTTCGCGCTGATGGGCGTGACCTTCTTCTCCGTCTTCTACACCCAGAGCGTGCGCGGCTACTCGCCCCTGCAGTCCGGTCTGCTGCTGCTCCCGCTGGCCGCCGCGCAGATGATCTTCGCGCCGCGGGCCCGGCTGGTGGTGGACCGGATCGGCAACAAGGCCACCACCGCGGGCGGTCTGGTGCTGATCGCCGTCACCCTGGGCGCCTTCGCCACCTTCGAGGCCGACACGCCGATCTGGATCCTGGAGGTCGTCTTCTTCCTGATGGGCACCGGCATGGCGCACATCATGACGCCGACCTCGGTCGTCATCATGCAGGCCCTGCCCCGCGAGAAGGCCGGTTCCGCCTCCGCGCTCAGCAACACCTTCCGCCAGGTCGGCGGCGCCCTCGGCATCGCGGTGCTCGGCTCGGTGCTCTCCACGTCGTACCGCAACGGCATCGAGGGCAAGCTCGGCACGCTGCCGCCGGGGCTGCGCGAGACCGCCGGCGAGTCCATCGAGGCCACGCTCGGCGTTGCCGCCAAGCTCGGTGACCAGGGCAAGGCCCTTGTCACCCCCGCCAACGACGCCTTCCTGCAGGCCATGCACACCACCGCCCTGTGCGGCGCGGGCGTCGCGCTGATCGGCGCCGTGGTCGTGACCCTCTTCCTGCCGGGCAAGCCGCCGGCCGGTCAGCAGGGCGACCGGGAGCAGGAGTTGGTCGTAGCGGCGGAGTGAACGACTGAACGGACCGGTACCACGGGCAGGAGTCACGGGGGAGAGCACGTGGACGACCACGGGGGGAGGCTTCGGCTGCGGGAGAATTCCCGCAGCCAGTGAGAGGACGGTATGACGTGACGCTTGCCGACAGCGGACCGCGGTCCATCGCCCCGGCCCGGGGCCGCCCGCGCAGCGAGGCGGTGGAGATCGCCATCCTGGAGGGCGTGATGAAGCTCCTGGAGGAGGGCGTTCCGCTCGCCGAGTTGTCCATCGAGCGGATCGCCCGGACCGCCGGCGTCGGCAAGGCCACCATCTACCGCCGCTGGAACGGCAAGGAGGAGCTCTTCGTCGACGTCATGCGCGCCGCCGAGCCCCCCGACCCCGAACTCCCCGGCACCTCCATGCGCGACGACCTCATCGTGCTGCTGGAAGCGCTGCGGCAGCGCGGCCTGGTGAACCGTTCGTCGGCCATCCTGCACAACGTCTACGCCCAGATGAAGAGCAGCCCCCGCATCTGGGACGCGTACCACGCCAACGTCATCAACCCCCGGCGCGAACTCGGCAAGGAGGTGCTGCGCCGGGGCCAGCGGAACGGCGAACTCCGCGCCGACGTCGACATCGAACTGGCCAACGACATGTTCACCGGCCCGATGCTGCTCAGGGCCATACTGCGCCCGGAAGCGGAACTCCCCGAGGGGCTGGCCGAACAGATGGTCGACACCGTGCTGGCGGGTCTCGGACCGGTCGGCACGCCGGAGCCGTAGTCAGGGTCGCGCGGCCGCCGCGGACATGACCCGAGTGTTCGCGTTTCGTCACAGTCCCGGCGGACCCGGCGGTAACCGGAACCCCTTCCCTCGGCTTGTTCGTCCTCGTCTTCCGTACGGCCGTCATGTGACGGCGGGAGAGAAGCCGATCATCCCCTAGGGTCGTAACCGGGGGACGACGGTGTGCACGGCAGGTTGTGAGGCAGACGGTATGGCGCAGCAGGCGTACATGACGGAGACGGACAACGGCGGCTCGGGACCCGAGCGTCGGGGAGACCGGTTCCGGCGCCTGGTGAACCGCTTGCTGTCCGGCTGGCGCGACGATCCGCGGATCTGGCGCCGGGGCATCGTCACCGCCGTGGTGGCGCTGCTCCTCGCCGGTGTGATGCTGCTGCACTCCCGCATCCCCAACGCCGTCGGCAACCTCGGCAGTCTCACCGAGACCTTCCTGCCCTGGCTGGGTCTGCTGATCCCGGTCCTGCTGGTGATCGGCATCCTGCGCAGGTCGGCGACGGCGCTGATCGCCGTACTGCTCCCGGCGATCGTCTGGCTGAACCTGTTCGGCGGACTGCTCACCGACAAGCAGGGCAGCGGCGGCGACTTCATGGTCGCCACCCACAACGTCAACGCCGACAACCCCGACCCGACCGGCACGGCCACCCGGCTCGCCTCCTCCGGCGCCGATGTGCTGGCCCTGGAGGAGCTGACGGCGACGGCCGTTCCGACGTACGAGAAGGCGCTGGCGTCGACGTACAAGTACCACGCGGTCGAGGGCACCGTCGGGCTGTGGAGCAAGTACCGCCTCACCGGGGTCAAGGCCGTCGACATCAAACTGGGCTGGACGCGCGCGATGCGGGCCACGGTCGCCACCCCGCACGGCCCCCTCGCCGTCTACGTCGCCCATCTTCCCTCCGTACGCGTCAAGATGAACGCCGGGTTCACCGCCCGGCAGCGCGACAAGAGCGCGGACGCGCTGGGCGAGGCCATCGCCGACGAGAGCCTGTCGCGGGTCGTCCTCCTCGGCGACCTCAACGGCACGATGAACGACCGCTCCCTGAACGGCGTCACCTCGCAGATGCGCTCCACGCAGGGCGCGGCGGGCAGCGGGTTCGGGTTCAGCTGGCCGGCCTCGTTCCCGATGGCCCGCATCGACCAGATCATGGTCAAGGGCGTGGAGCCGGAGAGCTCCTGGACCCTGCCGAGGACCGGAAGCGATCACCTCCCGATCGCCGCCCGTGTGAACCTGGCCACATCGGATTCGTAAAAGACGCTGGTCAGCGCAGCGTTGTTGCCCTTGTCAGGACAATCGGACACTGCGCCGTAACCTGGCGGAATACTTGGCCTGGGAGACTTTGTTCCGTAGCTGAACTTAGAACGCACGGAACCCTGCTCCCCGAAAGGCAAAGCCCTTCATGCCTCTGGCCCTGCTCGCCCTGGCCGTCGGCGCTTTTGGTCTCGGCACCACCGAATTCGTCATGATGGGCCTGCTGCCCGACGTCGCCGACGACCTGCACATCTCGATCCCCGCCGCCGGCCATCTGGTCTCGGCGTACGCGCTGGGCGTCGTCATCGGCGCCCCGCTCCTGGCCGCGCTCACCGCACGCCTGCCCCGCCGCGCGGTCCTCATCTCCCTGATGGCCCTGTTCGTGGCGGGCAACGCGCTGTCGGCCCTGGCCCCCGGCTACGACTCCCTCCTGGCCGCCCGCTTCCTCAGCGGCCTGCCGCACGGCGCCTTCTTCGGCGTCGGCGCGGTCGTCGCCACCAACCTGGCGGCACCGGAGCGCAAGGCCCGCTCCGTCTCCCTGATGTTCATGGGCCTGACCGTCGCCAACATCGCGGGCGTCCCGGTCGCCACCCTCATGGGCCAGCACCTCGGCTGGCGGGCGACCTTCCTGGGCGTGAGCCTCATCGGCGTCGCCGCGATGGCCGCCGTCTTCCTCCTCATCCACCCCACCCACGCCCCCGCCCCGACGTCCGGCCTGCGCGGCGAACTCTCCGCGCTGCGCTCCCTCCCCGTCTGGCTGGCCCTCGCCACGACGGTCGTCGGCTTCGGTGCCCTCTTCTCCGCGTACAGCTACATCACGCCGATGCTGACGGACGCCGCCGGTTACGCCGATTCGAACGTCACGCTGCTCCTCGCCCTCTTCGGCGTCGGCGCCACGATCGGCAACCTGGTCGGCGGCCGCCTCGCCGACCACGCGATGCGCGGCACGCTCTTCGGCGGCCTGGTGTCCATGGTCGCGGTGCTGCTCCTCTTCCCGGTCCTGATGCGCACGGAGTGGAGCGCGGCGCTGGCGGTGGTACTGCTGGGCATCGCGGCGTTCATCACCGGCTCGCCCCTCCAGCTGATGGTCATGGAGAGGGCGTCCGCGGGCCCCTCCCTCGCCTCCTCCGCCAACCAGGCGGCCTTCAACCTGGCCAACGCCGGCGGCGCCTGGATCGGCGGCGTGGCCCTGGCCGCGGGCTTCGGCGTCACCTCCCCGGCACTGGCGGGCGCGGCCCTGGCCGTCCTGGGCCTGGGCGTCGCGAGCGTGGCGTACGCGGTGGACCGGCGGCGGGCGGTTCCGACGACCGTCCACGAGCGGGTCGTCGCCCTGCACGTCCCGGAGCCTGCGGAGACGGTGCACTCCTGACGGGCGGCGCCCCCGGTCGGACACCGATGAGTGTCCGACCGGGGGCGCTGTTGCTCTTTACAGGTCCGGGCCCAGCGAGGCCAGGTCGAAGGCGTTGCTGATCGTGCTGTAGCCGTCCGCGGTCAGGTTGACGTGGTCGCCGGAGTCGAAGTCCGCCGGGGCCGCGTCGTTGCCGAGCTTCAGTGCTTGCGGGTCGGCCTTACTCGCTGTGTCGGTGACCGCCACGGCCGCCTCCGCGTCCACGTAGCTCACCGTGGGCTTGGTGAAGTCGGCTTGGTCGGTGATCCAGGTGTTGGTGTCGATGCGGTTCTGGTCGACCGTCGCGGTGCAGGCGCTGTAGCCGTCGCAGGGCGTCAGAGTGGTGAAGACGACCTTGATGCCCCAGCCTTTGAGCTGGTCGCGCAGGAGGCCGAGGGAGTTGTCGATGTCGACATCGTCATGGCCCGCGACGATGTCCTCCAGGCCTTGCGTGACCACGACCGTGCGAACGCCGGGTACGGACAGCACGTCCCGGTCCAGGCGGGTGAGTGCTGCGCGACCGCCGGCGCCCGGACCCTGGTCGGTACCGAGGTAGTTGTTCTCGATGCCGGAGGCCACGACGCCGTAGACCGGCACGCCGTCGGTGTTGGTGATCAGGCGGTTCGCCAGGTCCTGGTTGTAGCGCGGGGTGCTGTAACCCGCTGTGTTGCCCGTGGCGCGGGTGTTGATGAGGCCGTCGCCGAGCACGGAGACCGTGGGCTGGTGGCCGGTGGTGGTGACGTCCACCTCGGTGAGGATGTCGGTGGAGCGGCCCGCGACCGTGCCGGTTCCCGTGAACGCCGTGTTGGCCGTGTCGGTGGTGTGGTCGCCGCTGCCGACGGCGCTGACATAACCGAGGGTGTCGTTGCCCGCCCAGGGGTGCATGACGAGGAAGCTCACCTGGTTCACCAGGTGGATACTGGTCGTGATGACCCCGCCTGGGGCGACCGGCATGGGGATCGGGTCGCTGTACAGTTCGCCGCCCTCCGGGATCACCACCGATTTGGCGCCGCCGAAGGTCACGTCCACGGGTGTCGACGCGGTGGTTGCGCCGCTACTGTACGGGGCGACGGTGACATGGTCGAGAGTCAGCGAGTCGGTGCCCACGGCGTTGGACAGGCGCAGCCGCACATGGTCGCCGCCAGCACTTATCTGGCTGACCTCGCGGAAGGTCTGGTTGCTGAAGGCGCCCATGGACGAGAACTGGAACAGCCCCTCGGTGGGCGCGCTCCAACTGCCGGTCCACGCGGCACCGCCGGCCGCGGTCGTGGTGTCACGGACGGACATGCCGATGATGTGCATTCCCGGCACGTACTTGCGCGCGGCGTCGGCCAGATCGGGCAGCGTCACTGAGCCGACGGTGGCACCGGCCTTCAACGGGACGGCGAAGGCGTAGATGTGGGTGCTGTGGGTCACCTGGGCGGTGGGGATGTTGCGGTATGGCAGGGTGACGGCTGCCGGCGCGTCGGGCCCGTCCAGCCAGTCGGGCATGGTCAGGTAGTAGGGCTGTGAGGTGCCGTCTCCGTAGGTGATGGATCCCTTCGGCGTGACGCAGTCCTCATAGGTGCCGTTGCCCAGACTGCAGTTGGTGGCGGACGTGTTGGTGTTGTCGGGGACGACGGGGCTGGTGGTGTCGCCGTCCTGGTGCTGGGAGCTGACGGACCCGTAGGTGGAGAAGCCGAGGAAGACCAGAGCCTGGCCGCTGGCGCCGTTCATCTGGATGGTCTGGTTGGCCGCCAGAACGTTGTCCCCCGTGCTGGCGCCGAAGTTGGGCAGGGTGAAGGTGGCGCCGTCCACGGTGATCTTGCCGCCTGGCTGCCAGCCGGCTGCCTTGAGGGTCTGGAGGGAGAGGGAACCGCCCGCTCCGTCGGCGTCGGCGGTGGTGTGGTCGCTGTCGTCGGTGGTGGCGGTGTCGTTGAAGGCCGCCTGCAGGCTGGTGTACGTATGCGTGGCGTGCCCGATCGCGGTGAACTCGTACTGCTGCTGAGAGGAGACGTTGCCTGCGGAGTCCACGGCGTAGACGTAGAGGGTGTGGGTGCCGGGTGCCGCCGGGGTCACGGTGATCTTGGCGGTGTTGTTGTCGGCCTTCTTGGTCTGTGAGGTGGGGGTGTTGGACGTGGGTGGCGCGGCGTCCAGACCGTAGAGAAACTTGGCGGCGTTGTTGTCGTTGGTGCCGGGGTTCACGGAGAGAGTGAAACTACCCGGGGTGCCGGCGGCGGTGATGCCGGGCAAGTCTTCTGGGTAGAGGCTGTCCGCTGTCTTGACGGTGGGCTGGGCGGGGCTGTGCAGGTCCACGGTGAAGTGGCAGGTGGCCGAGGTGGCGGAGGTGTCCTCGCCGTCCGAGGAGGTGACCTTCCAGCTGACCACGCTGCCGTCGGCGAGGCCGCTCATGAACGTCGAGGGCAGTTGTTTGGGCGCGTTGGCGCCGCTTGCGACGGTGGCGCTGGTCGTGGTGGTGGCCGCACCGCTGCCGACCCAGTACGAGTAGGTGGCCGCGAGGGCGTCCTTGTCGGTGTCGCTGACCGCGGCGTTGAGAGTGGGCGGGGTGGTGGCCAGGGTCTTGCCGACGATGGGATAGTCGCCTGTGGTGCCGCAGCCCAGCGACGTGGAGCCGACCTTGGTGGCCAGGGTGCCGGGCTTGTTCGGCACGTGGTTGTATGTGATGGACATGGAGGGGTTGTTGGCGAAGCGCTTGAAGTAGTTGCCGTCGCCGCTGCCGTTCTGGCTGTTGACCAGGGCGAAGGTCCAGCTCGTCCAGTGCGCGGCGGCGCCCTTGGCGATCGTGGAGGTCACCGAGAAGCCGCCGGAAGGCTCGCTGGTGCAGGCCGGGCCGAAGCTCTTGGTGGCCAGCTTGCTGGTCAGGGACGGCTTGGCGTTCCAGGTGGTGCCTGAGCTGATCGCACCGGACCAGTACAGGTAGATGTCCGAGGAGAGGCTGCAGCTGGCGGAGTAGTTCTCCTTCGCGTCGACCGTGGCCGAGACGATGTGCGCACCCCAGATGCCTGATGGGACGGCGAGCTGGAAGTAGGAGCGTTCGCCGCCGATACAGCCGGACCAGCTGTTGTAGCCGACGCCGGGGTCGCCGTACTGGGTGGAGTCGTAGTTCTTCGCTGCGGGGCAGCCCTGCTGGGTCTCGACGTAGTGCTGTTTGGCGCCGGTGGCGTAGTGCGGGTTCCAGGTCGGGTCGATGAAGACCGGGAATCTGGTGTGCGCGCCGGTGAGCAGCTTGGCGTCGGGGACCAGGGACAGTCTTCGGCCGCGCAAGCGGCCCTGGACGCGGGCGACTCGGGCCTTGGGCGCGGGACCGGCCTCGGGGGTTGTGTGGGCCGTGCCGATGCCGCTGGAGTCCCACATCGCCGACTGCGGGGCGCTGAAGAGCACCTTGCCGTTCGGTGTGGTCGCGGCGAGGTTGCCGTGGCCGTCGTCGGTGACGGTGACGCCCTTGGCCCGGGTGGTCAGGGCGAGTTGGGCGAGGGCGGGGTTGGCGGCGGCCTGCGCGTTCTTGACGACGAGGACCTGTGACCAGCCGCCCTGCGTGTCGGCGGTGACCCGCAGGTCCACGTCGGGCAGCACGTCCGGGTAGGTCAGGCTGGCGCCGGAGGCGTGCGGGGTGGGCAGCGCGCGGGGCCAGGACAGGGCGAGGGACGCCCTGCCCTTGGTCATGGTGGCGAGCGGGGTCGTACCGCCGCCGGAGAAGGCGAGCGGTTCGGCCGCGGTCCTCGGGCTCCAGGTACCGTCCGCGTTGCGTGTCAGGGTGGCGTCGACCGGAACCCAGCCGTGCGCCTTGCGAACCCGTACCGGCAGCAGGCTGGAGTCGTAGGTGACCGTGCCCGACGGGTTCGCTGTGGTGGTCGCCGTCTCGGTGGTCAGGGCGTCCACCCGGATCGGCTTGCCGGTTGCCGTGGCTTGTTTCTGTGCGCCGGCCAGCGCCGACTCCTCCGCTGTCGTCAGCCCGTCTTCGTCATCGGCCGGGCGCAAGGAGCCGGTGGGCTTCGGCGGCGTCGTGTCGTCCGTCGGCGCCGGAGTCAGGTCCGGCCGGCCGGTGTTGACATCTGCGACGGAGCCCGGAGCGGAGTCAGCCGCGGCTGGCTGAGCTGAGAGCGGTGCCAGGCAGAGCGCGCTGACCGTGGCAAGGACCAGTAGCCTGCCCGGTATTCGCGGGCTCTTTAATGGACCGCCAGAGGAAAGTCGGTGGAAACGGTCGGACATCTGCCCCCCAATTCGAGTCCGAGTGAAAAGCGCCTATGGGCGCGAGGGAGGCTACCCGCACTCACAGCGAAGCCACAACAGCCCGAGGGGGGAGCCGCCGCGGAAGGCATTCATCGGGCGTGTAGATGAAGTGTGCAACTTTGCCGCGCGGCAGCCTGGTTGAACCCGTTGTTAAGTAATCGCTACCGTTCGTAGGCAGGTTGACATATTTGACCTCAAGTTTTGGTTGAAGGCAGGTCGATACATGGGGATCTCTATACCTTCTGGACATGTGAAGGGGCTGTGGATGACGTTCTTGGTCTGATCCAATAGCTCCTCGACGGCCGTGCTGGAATGGGGGGTCCACAGTGCGTCAGAATTCGCGTTGGCGGATGTACAGAAAGACCATGCGGATACGCAGGGCGCCCGCCTTATGGACTGTCGCGATCAGTGTGCTGGCCCTGCTTTTCGGGTTCCTCTCGCCGACGGACGCGCTCGCGTCAGGACAGCACGCGGATTACCTCGTAAAGGCGAAGAAAGAACCGTCGGTACCCGTTTCGCCGGTCAAGGGCAAGGCCGTGAAGGCCTCGCACATGGGGCGCTGGAGCACCACCCAGGCGCACAAGACCTGGCCTGCCAAGGGTGCGGCCGACGTGGCGGTTCCCGCGCGTGGTGCCGCTGCCAAGCGGGCGTCGGGCGTTCCGGTGACCGTCGCATCGGCGAAGGGCGAGCACGCGGCGGATGCGGGCACCCGCGTGCACGTGTCGCTGCCGGGGCAGACGGCCGCGCAGAAGCTCGGCGTGCGCGGCGTTGTTCTCACCGTCCGGCCGGACAGCGCCAGTTCGGGCGGGACGACCCAAGTAGGCCTGGACTACTCGGCGTTCAAGGACGCTTATGGCGGCGACTGGGCCGGCCGGCTCCGCCTGGTCCAGCTGCCGGCCTGCGCGCTGACCACCCCGCAAGCCGCTGACTGCCACAAGCAGACTCCGCTGATCTCGACCAACGACGCGAAGACCCACACGGTCTCGGCCACCGTCGCCCTGCCGCAGTCCACCACCGCGCAGCCGATGGTGCTCGCGGCGGAGGCAGCCGCCTCGGGCAGTGGCGGCAGCTACGGGGCCACCGATCTCGCCCCGTCCGGCCAGTGGACGGCGGGCAGTTCGACCGGTGCCTTCAGCTACTCGTACCCCATCTCCGTGCCCGACGTCCCGGGCGGCCTGGCCCCGAGCGTGTCCCTGGACTACAGCTCGCAGAGCGTGGACGGGCGCACCTCCTCGACGAACGCCCAGTCCTCCTGGATCGGCGACGGCTGGGACTACTCACCCGGCTTCGTCGAGCGCAGCTACGCCTCCTGCTCCGACGACACGGCGGGCGGGTCCCCCAAGACCTCGGACGAGTGCTGGTCGGATGACGTCGACTCGCTCACTCTGTCGCTGAACGGCTCGTCCAACACGTTGGTGCACGACGACAAGTCGGGTACCTGGCACCCACAGGGCGACAGCGGCGAGAAGATCGAGGTCAAGACCGACACGGTCAACGGCGACAACGACAACGAGTACTTCGTCGTCACCACCGCCGACGGCACCCAGTACTACTTCGGCAGGAACCGGCTGCCAGGCTGGGCGACGGGCAACACGACCACCAACTCGGTGTTCACCACGCCCGTCTACGGCAATGACACGAGCGAGCCGTGCCACGCCGCGACGTTCGCCGACTCCTGGTGCCAGCAGGGCTACCGCTGGAATCTCGACTACACCGTCGACCCGCACGGTAACGCGATCAGCTACTGGTACACGCCGGAGACCGGCTACTACGGCCGGGACAACTCCACCACGCCGACCGTGTACACCCGGGGCGGCTATCTCTCCGAGATCCACTACGGGCAGCTGGCCGGCAAGGTCTACGACACCACCGCCCCGGCCGCCGCCCAGGTCTTCTTCGACTCCTCCGAGCGCTGCCTGGCCGACTCCGGCTTCGACTGCGCCACGTCCAAGATGACGACGGCGAACGCCTCGCACTGGCCGGACGTTCCCGTCGACCAGACCTGCGCCTCCACGGGCGCCTGCAACAACCACGGCCCGGCCTTCTTCACCACCAGGCGTCTGACGGGCATCCGTACCCAGACCCTGCTTGCGACCGGATACCAGAACGTCGACGCCTGGACGCTGACTCACACCTTCCCGCCGACCGGTGACACGACCACCCCCTCGCTGTGGCTGAGCCAGATCGTGCACACCGGCAAGGACGGCGGCAGCCTGGATCTGCCGCCGGTGAAGTTCGAGGGACAGGCACTGGCCAACCGCGTGGACGGCCTGGACGGTTACCAGCCGATCACCCGCTACCGGATGACCAAGGTCACCACCGAGTCCGGCGAAGTGATCACCGTCAACTACACCGGACCCCAGTGCCACCGCACGGGCACACCGGTGCTGCCGTCCAGCGCGGACGACAACGCCTATCTCTGCTATCCGCAGTACTGGACACCGCCGGGGCAGACGTCCCCCCAGCTGGACTGGTTCAACAAGTTCCTCGTCAAGTCCGTGACGACGCAGGACCCCACCGGCGGCGGACTGCCCGTCCAGACGTCGTACAAGTACGTCGGCGACCCGGCCTGGCACTACAACGACGACCCGCTCACCCAGGCCAAGTACCGCACCTGGAACCAGTGGCGCGGCTACGGCACGGTCGAGACCCGCACCGGCACGTCTCCCGAGAAGATCACGCTCTCCCGGGAGACGTACTTCCGCGGCATGGACGGCGACAAGACCTCCACCGGCACCCGTAGCGTCACCCTCAACGACACCGCCAACGACGACCCGCAGAAGGACTCCGACTGGCTGGCCGGCCAGACCTTCGAGGCGCAGACCTTCAACGGCGACGACGGCGCACTCCTCTCCGACGGCGTCACCGACCCCTGGAGCTCGGCGGCGACGGCCACCCAGACCCGTACGAAGGCGGGCCTGGAGCCGTTGGTCGCGCGCCGCACCAACATCCAGCGGGCCCGCACCGTCACCACCAAGGCGGACGGCACCAAGCGCACCACCGAGATCGACTACACGATCGACGGCACCAGCGGGCTGCCCCAGACCGTCGACGACCTGGGCGACGTCGCGACGTCCACCGACGACAAGTGCACCCGCACCTGGTACGACACGGACGCCTCCGGCAACCAGCTGCCCGTCCCGCGCCGGGTCCAGGAGGTCGCCGTCTCCTGCACGGCCACCCCGAAGTACCCACAGGACCTGCTCAGCGACGACCTCACCTTCTTCGACGGCTCCACCAGCAACACCGCCGCGCCCACCAAGGGCGACGTCACGATGGTTCAGAAGGCCGACTCGGCGGCGGCCGACGGCACCCCGCACTACGTCACGGCGCTGAAGAACACCTACGACTCCTACGGTCGCGAACTCACCGAAACGGACGCCGACGGCCGCGTCACGACCACGGCCTACACCCCCGCGACCGGTCTCTCCCCGACCTCCATCACGGTCACCCAGCCGAAGGTCACCGGCCAGACCGCCGGCTTCACCACCACGACCACGCTGGACCCGGCCCGCGGCCTCGACCTGAAGACCACGGACGCGGCCGGCTACTCCACCACCAGCACCTACGACCCGCTGGGCCGCCTGACAGCGGTGTGGAGCCCGGGCTTCCCCACCGACAACAACCCCAACGTCAAGTACAGCTACAACCTCTCGCCGTCGGTGCCGTCCACGGTCACCACCCAGACCCTCGACGACGACAACTCCTACCGCACCTCCATCTCCCTCTACGACGCGATGCTGCGCCCGCGAGAGACGCAGACGGCCACCGTCGACGGCGGCCGTACGATCACCGACACCGTCTACGACTCGCACGGCTGGGCGGTCAGCTCCTCCGACGCGTACTACAACACCGGCGCCCCGAGCGGCACGCTGGTCGACGCGCCCGACAACAAGACCCCGTCCCAGACCGCCACGGTCTATGACGGCGCGGGCCGAGTCACGGCCTCGATCGCCTACCACTTCGCCTCCGAGACCTGGCGCACCACCACCGCCTACCCCGGCTCCGACCGCGTCGACGTCACCCCGTCGGCCGGTGCCATACCATTCGGAGCCACCCCCACCACCACGTACACGGACGCCCGCGACCAACTGGTCAAGCTGCTGCGCTATCACGGAAGCACGGCCACCGGCGCCGCCGACACCGTCACCTACTCCTACGACGGGGCCGGCCACCAGATCGGCCAGGACGACGGCCAGGGCCACACCTGGTCCAGCGGCTACGACCTCTTCGGCCGCCGCACCTCCCAGACCGACCCCGACACCGGCTCCTCCAGCTCCACGTACGACAACGCCGGCCAGCTGCTGACCACGACCGACAACCGCGGCAAGACCATCAGCTACACGTACGACGAGATGGGCCGCAAGAAGGCCGAGTACGACACCACGGGCGGCGTCGCGCAGTCGACGTCGAACGAGCTCGCCGCGTGGACGTATGACACGCTGAAGAAGGGCAAGCCGACCGCGTCCATCCGCTATGTGGGTGGCACCGGCGGCTCCGCGTACACCGACAAGGTCCTCGGCTACGACAGCCACGGCTGGGTGCAGGCCACCGAACTCGTCGTCCCGGCCGCCGAGGGTGGCCTCCAGGGCAACTACATCCACCAGAACACGTACAACCTCACGGGAACGCTGAAGAACTACACCGACCAGGACCCGACGGCCGTCAAGCTGCCGCAGGAGACCGTCTCCTACAACTACGACGCCTACGGCCGCCCCACTTCCGTCGGCGGCACCACGAACAGCTGGGACTACGTCGACAAGCTCAGCTACACGGAGTTCGACGAGCCGTACCAGTTCACCTACGGCACCTCCGGCAACTTCGCGCAGCAGACGCTGAACTACGACGACCAGACCCACCGTCTGTCGGACTCGACCACCATCACCCGGTCGGGCGCCGCGATCGCCGACAAGACGAGCTACTCCTACCAGCCCTCCGGCAACGTCACGAAGATCACCGACAAGCTGGAGACCGGCTCGACCGACACCCAGTGCTTCGACTACGACTGGGCACAGCGTCTGAAGGACGCGTGGACGGCCACGGACGACTGCTCGGCCACTCCCGCGTCCGGCGCCTCGACGACCGTGGGCGGCCCGTCGCCGTACTGGCAGTCGTGGTCCTACGACGCCACGGGCGCGCGCTCCTCCCAGGTTGACCACGACACCACGGGCGACACGTCCCACGACGCGACCGCCTCGTATACCCCGTTCGCGGCCAACAAGGGCCCGGCCCACGCGGTGTCCCAGGTGAACACGGTGGTGCCGGGCGACTCGACGGCCGACACCACCAACGCCTACACCTACGACGACGACGGCAACGTCCACACCCGCACCACCCGCGCGGGCACCGACACCCTCATCTACGACGACGAGGACCACCTCTCCGAACTGGCCTCGACAGGCTCGGCCGGCGACACGAAGTACCTTTACGACGCCGACGGCACCCTGCTGATCCGCCACAGCCCGGACGGGACCACCCTCTACACCGGCGACGAGGAGATCACCCTCAAGACCGGCGCCGCGACCGCCGACGGCGTGCGCTACATCTCCATCGCCGGCGAGACGGTGGCCATCCACTCCTCCGACGGCAAGTTCACCTACCTGATCCCGGACCGGCAGGGCACCGGCACCCTGGAGATCGACTCCCAGACCCAGCAGGTGGTCCGCCGTCAGTACAAGCCCTTCGGCGAGTCACGTGACCAGACCGGAACGTGGACCGGCCAACAGGGCTACGTCGGCGGCACCCAGGACGACAACACGGGCCTGACCAACCTCGGCGCCCGCGAGTACGACCCGACCATTGGCCGCTTCCTCAGCCCCGACCCCCTCATGGACACGGGCTCCCCGCAGACCTGGAACGCCTACGACTACGCCGGCGACTCCCCGGTCACCGAGTCCGACCCGTCGGGCCTGTGCATGGGCGACCAGTGCGGCATCGGCTATCCGATCGGCGGCACCGGCACCAGTAAGAGCAACCCGACCAGGTACGTCACGACCGGCCCGGTCGACCCGATGGGCACGAACACCGCTGTCTGCCACCACGGCAGGTGCTCCGACGGCCACAGCTTCGGCGCGGCCGGCGGCAACATCAGCAAGAAGACGTACGACCCGCAGGCCGAGGCCCGGGCCGTGCAGCGAGCCAAGGCCACGGCGAACGCGGCCGCCGCCGCGGCGAAGAAGCAGGCGTCCGGCCTCAAGCACCAACTCCTCAGCCTGGTCGCTGACGTTCTCGGCCTGACCGACGCCTACAACTGCTTCACCAAGGGCGACGTCATGGGCTGCGTCAACACGGCTCTGACAGCGGTCCCATGGGGGAAGGTCTTCAAGGCCATCAAGGTAGGCGTCGAAGCCTTCAAGGTCTGGCGAGCCCTCGACCGCGCCTATACGGCGGTCAAGGACGCGGAGGAGGCCGCGAAACTGGCCGAGGACGCGGTACGTGCGGAACACGCGCTGGTGGAGACGCGAGCGGCAGAGAATGCGGGAACGGACGCGGCGACATGCTCGCTCCACAGCTTTGTCCCCGGTACCGGCGTCCGCCTCGCCGATGGCACATCAAAACCGATCAGCAAGGTGAAAGCCGGCGACAAGGTCCTGGCCACCGACCCGCAGACCGGCGTCACGGCTCCGGAGCAGGTCCAGCAGGTCATCGTCACGAAGACTGACAAGAACTTCACGACGCTGACCCTGGATACGGCCCCGACCCGCGGCCCGCCCCAAGGGGAGCTCCAGAAGCAGACCCTCACCACCACCTGGCACCACCCCTTTTGGGACGCCACCCACCACCGCTGGACCGACGCCCACGACCTCACCCCGGGCACCAGGCTCCGCACCGCGGACGGCACGACTGCCACGGTGGCCGCGGTCCGCAATTTCCACCAGAGCGAGACGACTTACGACCTCACCGTCGGCACCCTGCACACGTACTACGTGCTCGCCGGATCCGTCCCGGTGCTTGTACACAATTGCACTACGACACTCACAGCGCATCAGGCGAGCCTCATACGCCCAGGCCCGCACGCGGATGCGTCCGTGGCTGCAACCGGCGCAGATGTCTCCGGAGCACAATCCGAGGCGATGCAGGGCCTGCCGTGCCACTCCTGTGGCAGTACGGCCGAGGGCGAAACCATGGTCGGAGATCACCAACCTGCTACTGGGTTGAATCCCGGAGCAGATCAGCGGCTCTATCCACAGTGCCCGGCGTGTAGTAGTGACCAGTCCAGGGCGGTGCTCAGGGCCCAGAAGCTCATGCGTGACCACTTCAATATGCCCGATCCAAGTGCGGAAGGTTACTACGATAAGCTCACGTCGATCCTCGACGGTCATATCAGTGGTTAGTTTCTGCGCAACTGGAGTGAGCCATGTACATCGGGGCAGTCCAGCTCCTGCTCAATCATCCGCTGGTGATGATTGGTGCGACCGGAGATATTGAGGATTTCGCTGAGACCCCGCTGTCTGGACCATTCGCGCCGGGAACGTCACACCTTGCCGTTCCCGCACGTGCCCAGATTGCGACGGTCTTGGTCCGGTTGTGGAACGGTGCGCATCCGGATACTGGAACGGTGGTATTTGAATCTTCCTTGACTCTTCCCGATGGTGCGATTGCAGTTTTCGACGTCGATCGAGTGGTTCGATTCGTGAGGCAAGTCGGGAAGCCCGGGCGTCAAAGTCTGACAATTCGAGTGGACGATTTGAAGCGAGCCTCGAGGATTGACGTCGTGGTGAATCGCGGACCTGGCAGAGTCAGTCTCAACAGAATTCCGGGATACGCCCTCCCGGGCGTGGACGGCGTGTCGGATTCTTTTGCCTCTGCGGACGCGCTGGCTCTGATTCTTTCGAGTGAAAGCCAGCCGGAGGCCCGCTTTATCACCGCGCTCGACCTGGTTATTTCTGAGTGGGGTAAAGATGTGTCGCAACGCAATGAAAGATTGAACTCGTATCGCGTCCAGCGGATCACGGAGTGGCTCAAAAGCGCATATCCAGAAGTTGATCACGAACTCTGGTCCGGTATTTCCGAGTTCATTGAACGCGCCATTTCGGGTGAGCTGGATAATCCTGATGGAACAGCGGCAATCCTTATCGCCGGGTCGGTTATTCGAAAGATTGAGGAGTCCTATCTCTCCTTGTGACGTCGGCTAGAGATGGATTCGTGAGCGGTCAATGTTGGGGGCGGAGTTTTCCTCGGGGTCCGACCGCTGCTGTGGCTGGTGGAAAGCCAGCCGCGATGACGCGAGTGCAGCTGGAGAGTGCTGTGATCGCCAACGGTGATGTGTCCGGGTGGAATGTGGCCGTACCCGAAGTCGGCGTCCGGGCCTGTCGGCGGGGAGCGCATGGTCGCCGACAAGGCCGCGTGTCAGCCCGTCGCCGACGCGCTGAGCGAAACCGGGGCCGTCAAGGCGGTGGCCTCCGTGGAGCGGAGCGCGGTGGCGGAGGACCGTTCCGGGGTCATGGTGCGGGTGCGACTGGCCTCGTATGCCACCGACGGTGCCAAGAAGATCATGGCCGAGCTGGCGGGCGCGGCCCAGAGGTGCAAGGGTTTTGACGGAACGAACAGCGACGGCAAACAGCACCTTGGCGTTGCTCAGTACGGGGCCTATCTGAGCGCCCAGAGCGCCCTCGGCTTCCGGCTGACCGCGAAGGTCGGCGACCAGACCCTGCCTATCTACCTGGACGTCGGTTCCGTCGGTGGCACGGTGGAGTACCTCGCGACCTTCAACGTCCTGGGAGACGACCTCGGCACCGGATCGACGACGGCGGAGCGGCAGCAGTCCGTGAAACTGGGGGCCGCGGCCTCCTGAGCTCGCACCAGACCATCTTGCGGTCCGGGCGCTGCCCCACACCCCACCTGTCGGTCAGCGCGTTGAGGACGGCCAGGACGCGGCCCTGGCCGTCCTGGGCTTCGGCGTCGCGAGTGTGGTGTACGCGGGACCGACAGCACGGCTCAGGGAGCGATCCCCTTCCGGAAACACACCCGGTCCTGCCCGGGACCGTCGTAGTCGGTGTGGACGGACACCCCGTCGATCTCCCTGTCCCCGCTCTCCACGGAGAACCCCATCGCACGGTGGAACGCGATGGACCCCGCGTTCCCCGGTGAGGTGATCGCACGGACCTCCGTGCGGCCTTCCTCGGCGGCGCGCCGGGAGAACGCCGTGTAGAGGCGTCGGGCCACGCCCTGTCCACGCAACTCCGGGTCCACTCCCACGAAGTGGATGTACGCCCCGGTGCCGTTGTCGGCGGCGTAGAAGCCGATGAGGAAGGCGCGGATCTCCGCGCCTTCCTCCAGGACCAGGCTGGTGCCGGCGAAGAACTGCAGGAACAGCCTGGGCAGCAGCAGGGACAGTTCCCGGGCCTGTTCGGGGGTGCGTGAGTCCCCCCACCACCGCTGCACACACCCGACGAGCGGGCCGTGGTCGGAAACAGTGGCCTGACGCAGTGCGGGCATCGCGGTCCTCCGGGTTGTCGTCCGCTACGAGGGGCGGATGTGTGTGCGGGCCTGCTCGATCCACCCCGACACGGCCTTGGCGCCGCAGCTCTCGGCGACCGACCGGGCCTCGTCGAGGTGGCGGAACGCCGTCGAGGGATCGCCGGTCTCGGCCGCGAGGTAGGCCAGCGCCACCAGGCCGGCCGCTTCCCCGGGCCGGAAACCGATCTCGCGGCGCAGCGTCACCGATTCGGTCAGCCGCCTGCGGGCCTCCTCGAAGCGGCCCGCGTCCTTGTCGGCGAAGCCCAGGTGGCGGATCGCGTAGGACATCGTCATCCGGTCGTCGACGGATTTCGCCAGCGCGTACGACCGCTCGAAGTACGGTCTGCCGGTGGCGCCGTCGCCCTTGACCACCTGATGCCAGCAGCCGACCCAGAACAACGCGTCCGCCTCACCCGACGCGTCCCCCAGACGCCCGTACAACTCGGCCGCGCGCTCGAACAGCACCAGTTCCCGGCCGTTCTCCTCGCGGTCGTTCAGGAAGCGGACGTGCAGTACCTTGCCCCGCGCCATGGAGAGCGGCGCCTCGACTGCGTCCAGCACGTCATCGGACCGCTCCAGCGCGGACACGTCCCCGCCGAACATCGCCGCTTCGAACAGCTCACCCGCACGTTCGATCCAGTCCTGCCCTTGCATACGTCAGCCCCTCCCCGTCGGACGATGACAGCGCCGAGGTTATCTCCGAGGACGGCTGATCTCGCAGGGGACCGTCTTGCGGTCCGGGCCCCGGATGAGTTCACGCAGGCCGAGCGGCCGGCCCTGCGCGGGTCGGGCGGGGCTCGCGGGCCCCGCCCGACCCGTCCCCGGCGGCTGGAAGACGCCGGAGTGTCGGAGTGTCAGGGGCGCTGTCCGCCGTGGTAGGCGCTCAGCGGGACGCGGCCGAGGATGGCGTCGAGTTCGCCGTTGCGGCCGTCGGCCCAGCTGACGTAGGCGTACTTCTTGTCAAGAGTGATGGTCGACCAGCGGTCTCCGGGCGGGCCGTTGACGCCGGCGGGTTCGGTGGTCCTGTTGACCTGGAGGCGGTCGCTGAAGGTGCGGCCGTGGTCGAAGGAGACCACCGAGTAGACGTTGAGTTCGGTGGTGCGCCACATCACGCCGAGCTGCCCGTCGGGGCCGAAGTCGAACCAGGGTCGCTGTGCGCCGGGTGCGGCGATGGTGGCGGGGCCGGTCCAGGACTTGCCGGCGTTGTCGGTGACGTACACCTCAAGGTTCGAGTCGCGGGGGACCATGACGGCGAAGCGGCCCTTGTGGGTGGGGTCGGCGGACACCCAGGGGACGGGGTCGGCGGCGGCGCCCAGGGCGGGGACTGGTACGAGGGAGCCGGTGCCGTTGAGGACGGGGGTGCCGTCGCTGTCGGTGACCGGGAGGGTCCGCCAGCTGTTGCCGTCGTCGCGGGTGGTGTAGAAGGCGACCTTGCCGTCGTCGCCCTGGCTCGCGGAGGCCAGGATCCCGCCGTGGACGGCGATCTCACGGCCGGGGTAGCCGCAGGACGGGGGCAGGTCGGGGGTGATCTCGACACAGGGCTGAGGACCGGGGATCGTCGACGGGTCCGACCAGGTCTCGCCCTTGTCGCCGCTGACCGAGATGGCGCTGGGGTACTCGAACGCCGTGTGGGAGGCGACCGCGTACACCTTGCCGGTCGCCTGGTCCACGCGGAGCTTGGGTGCACCGCCCAGGACCAGCGGTGTCTGCACGGGTCCTGTCCATGTCCGTCCGCCGTCGACGGACTTGGAGACGACGTTGTGGTTGGTGTACGTCGTGTAGCGGTCGGGGCCGATCTGGTTGTTGGAGATGTAGAAGACCCCGTCGGCGTCGGTCGTGACTTCCGGTTCGCCGCACTGAGGGCGGTCGCCCATCGGCCAGGACGACTGGTGCCAGGTTCTGCCCCGGTCGAAGGAGAAGGCCACGAAGCAGGCGCCGACGGGCTCAAGGCCGGGGCTGTCGGGGAAGACGGTCGAGGTGAAGACCAGGTTGTCCGGGTTCCTGGGGTTGACCGCGAGGACCGACTGTCCCTCCCGGGTGTCGGGGAGGTTGGTGACGTCGGTCTCCAGGATCTTTGCGTTCGCCGGGTGATGTGCGGGGGCGGAGTCCGTCTCGGCGAGGGCGGCGGGGGCGCCGGCCAGCAGGATGAGCGCGGACAGTGCGGCGGCGGTTCTCGCTCTCGTTAAGGCGGTGAGCGGCATGCTCGGCAGTCCTCTCGGATGTTCCGGCGGGTGAGGGCCCGGTCACCGGCGGCGCCCTCGGTGCGGTGCGGGCCGGTACCTGATCAGGGGCGCACGCAGTCGCTGCGCCGGCCGGGCGGTGAAGCCCTCAGAGAGTGGCAGCCCGTCCGCGGGCACGGCGTCGGACGGGTGCAGGCCCGCGTGTACTGCCTGAGTACGACGGGCGCTACTGCGCATGTACGAGAACAGCCCGTCGGCCCGGCCCGCGGTCGTGCACACCGGTCGGGCCGGCGTCTTTTACCCCGTGGCCGGCGGGTCTGGTGCGCAGCCCACTCGTCCCCGGTGGCTACCGCCTGTCCGGCGGTACTGCCGATTCAGTAGGTGGGGTCGGCGATCTCAGTAGGAGCTGTCGGCGTCGGCACGACGACGGCCGGGGTTCCGGCTTCGCAGCATGGGTGAGTTCCCGATTCTGATGTGGAGATCTGCTCCGTGGCTGTTTTCCTCTACCGCATGGGCCGTACGGCCTTCCGGCGGCGCTGGTACGTCGGCCTGCTCTGGGTGGTGCTGCTCGGTGCCCTCGGTTTCGCCTCGACCCAGGCGGCCTCGCCCCCCGACGACACCGGCTCCATGCCGGGAATCGAGTCGCAGCGCGCCTACGACCTGCTGCAGAAGCGGTTCCCGGGCGCCTCGCAGAGTCCGGACCAGGCGACGGCGCGCATCGTCTTCGTCGCACCGAGCGGGGAGAAGCTGACCTCCTCCGCCAACCGGGCGGTGATCGAGAAGCTGGTCGGCGAGGCAGCCGAGAGCAGCCAGGTCCAGGCCGCCGTGAACCCCTTCCACGCCGGCACGGTGAACAAGGCCGCCTCGACGGCGTATGCGACGGTCACCTACAAGGCCGCGTCCAAGGACCTCACCGACGCCACCAAGGACAACCTCCGGAAGGCTGTCGACGAAGCCCGGCACGCCGGGCTGACCGTGGACGTGGGCGGGCCGGTCCTCGCCGACGACGCCGCCGCCGGCGGGGCCGGTGAGCTGATCGGCATCGTCATCGCGGCCGCCGTCCTGCTGGTGACCTTCGGTTCCCTCGCCGCGGCCGGGCTGCCGCTGCTGACCGCCGTACTCGGGGTGGGCATCAGCACGGTGTCGATCATGGCGCTCGGCTCGACGCTCGGGCTGTCGGCCACGAGCAGCAGCCTCGCCTCCATGCTGGGCCTGGCCGTCGGCATCGACTACGCCCTGTTCGTCGTCTCCCGCTACCGCGAGGAACGCGGCCGCGGGCACAGTCCGCAGGAGGCCGCCGGCCGTGCCGTGGGCACCGCCGGTTCGGCAGTGGTCTTCGCCGGCCTGACCGTCGTCATCGCCCTGGCCGGACTGTCCGTGGTCGGCGTGCCGACGCTCACC
Source organism: Streptomyces sp. GbtcB6 (assembly GCF_019091475.1). Taxonomy (NCBI): domain Bacteria; kingdom Bacillati; phylum Actinomycetota; class Actinomycetes; order Kitasatosporales; family Streptomycetaceae; genus Streptomyces; species Streptomyces sp. GbtcB6. Next base: position 77,703 of record NZ_JAGXJL010000022.1, read on the forward strand.
AAGATGGGCCTGTCCGCCGCCGGAGCCGTCGTCGTCGCCGTCCTGGTCGCCCTCACCCTCGTACCCGCCCTGCTGGGCATCCTGCCGAACGCGGTCCTGCCCCGCCGTATCCGCAAGGGCCGCGACAGCGGTGCCCGTACCGGGGACAACGCGGGTACCCGGTGGGCACGGTTCGTGCAGCGCCGGCCGGTGCCGGTGCTGCTCGCCTCGGTCATCGGCCTGGGAATCGTGGCGCTGCCGGTGCTCGACCTGCAGCTCGGCATGCCCGGCGACGAGTCCAAGTCCACCGCGACCACCGAGCGCCGGGCCTACGACGAACTCGCCGACGGCTTCGGCCCCGGCTTCAACGGCCCCTTCACCGTCGTGGTGGACGCCAAGGGCGCGAAGAACCCCAAGAGCGCCGCGAAGAGCGTGGCCGAGACGATCTCCGCGACCAAGGGCGTCGTCTCCGTCACCGCGCCCGTCTTCAACCCGGCGGGCGACACCGCGATCTTCTCGGCCACCGCCTCCACCGCGCCCACCGACGAGAAGACCAAGGACCTGGTCCGCGCCATCCGCGCCGAACGGCCGGAGGTGACGGCCGAGACCGGCGCGACCTTCCTCGTCTCGGGCACCACTGCGATCAACATCGACGTCGCCGACAAGATGCAGAGCGCCCTGGTGCCCTACCTGGCGGTCGTGGTCGGGCTGGCCTTCCTCCTGCTGCTGGTCATCTTCCGGTCCGTGCTGGTCCCGCTCAAGGCCGCCTTCGGGTTCCTGCTGTCCGTGCTGTCCGCGCTCGGCGCGGTGGTGGCGGTCTTCCAGTGGGGCCGGCTCGCCGACCTGATCGGCCTGCAGCAGACCGGCCCGGTGATGAGCACCATGCCGATCATGATGGTGGGCATCGTCTTCGGCCTGGCCATGGACTACGAGGTGTTCCTCGTCTCCCGGATGCGCGAGGCGTACACCCACGGCGAGCGCCCCGCCGAGGCCGTCGTCACCGGCTTCCGGCACAGCGCGCGGGTCGTGGTCGCCGCCGCACTGATCATGATCGCTGTGTTCTCCGGCTTCGTCGGCGCCGGCCTCGCCCTGATCAAGATGATCGGATTCAGCCTGGCCGTCGCCGTCCTCTTCGACGCCCTCGTCGTGCGGATGGCGCTGGTCCCCGCGGTCATGGCCCTGCTGGGCGAGCGGGCCTGGTGGCTTCCGGCCCGGCTCGCCCGGTGGCTGCCCCGCGTCGGCATCGAGGGCGAGTCCCTGAGCCGTGCGCCCGCCGCCGAGACGGAACCCGCGCCGGAAGCGGTACCCCGTTGATCCAGGCTCTACGGGGCCGGGCCGGCCTCCGGCACGGCGGCCGCCCGGCCCCACCGATCGCGGTCATTTGGCAGGATGGCTGCACGCCCACCTCGCCGGAGCAAGCGTCGATGACCACCCGCTGGCAGCACTTCTCCCGCCGACACCGCCGTCTCCTCGACACGGTGCTCGTCGTGGTGCTGTTCGTCCTGTCCGGGCCGGTGGCGTACTACAGCAGCAAGTCCTACGCCGACGGTCTCGGCTGGTGGTCCTCGCTGCCGCTCGCGGCGGTGGCCTCCGTCGCCGTGCTGTGGCGGCGCCGACACCCGTACGCGGTCGTACTCGTCACCGCCGTGTGCGCCGGCGCCGCCGGCGGGGTGGGCTATCTCCTCACCCCGATGCTCCTGGCCCCCGTCCTGGTCGCCTTGTACGGGATCGCCGCGCGTGTCCCGCCCGCGACGGTCTACCGCTTCTGCCTTCCCGTGACGGCGATGATCGTGCTGTCCACCGTCTTCGGTGACCGCGCCGGCCGCCCCTGGCCGCTGGCCACCGTCAATCCCGTCCTGTGCCTGCTGCTGCCGGTGGCCCTGGGATCCGCCGCCCGCATGCGCAACGCCTACCTCGAAGCGGTCGAGACCCGTGCCGTATACGCCGAACGGACCCGCGAGGAAGAGGCCAGACACCGGGTGGCGGACGAACGTGTCCGCATCGCCCGTGAACTCCACGACGTCGTCGCCCACCACCTCGCCCTGGCCAACGCCCAGGCCGGCACCCTCACCTTCCTCGCCCGGACCAGCCCCCACAAGGTCGCCCCCATGGTGAACCAGCTCGCCGCCACCACCTCCTCGGCGCTGCGCGAACTCAAGGCCACCGTCGGCCTGCTGCGCCGCCCCGACGACCCCGACTTCCTCGAACCCGCCCCCGGCCTGGCCCAACTCCCGCACCTGATCGAGTCGTTCACCTCGACCGGCCTCGATGTCCAGGTCGTCACCGAGGGCAAGGCGCGGCAGCTCTCACCCGGTGTGGACCTCAGCGCGTACCGCATCGTGCAGGAGGCCCTCACCAACATCACCAAGCACGCCCCCGGCGGCACCGCGCACGTCCGGCTCGGTTACGGGCACGAACGGCTGACGATCACGGTCGCCAACACGCCCGGACGGCTCTCCGCAGCCCCCTCCCGCACCCCCGACGGTGACGGCTTCGGACTCATCGGCATGCGTGAGCGCGCGTACTCGGCCGGGGGCAGCTTCACCGCCGGACGCCAGTCGGACGGGGGCTTCACCGTCACCGCCGACCTGCCGATCCTGCCCTGACCCGGCCACCCCATCCGCGAAGACAGGCCCGATGACAATCCGTATCCTCCTCGCCGACGACCAGCAGCTCCTGCGCATGACCTTCCGCATCCTCGTCGGCGAGGTCCCCGACATGGAGGTCGTCGGCGAGGCGGCCGACGGCGCCGAAGCGGTCGCGCTCACCCGCCGCCACCACCCCGACATCGTCCTGATGGACATCCGCATGCCGGGCACCGACGGACTCGCCGCCACCACCGAGATCTGCGCCGACCCCGCCCTGGCCGCCACCCGCATCCTCATCCTGACCACGTTCGAGACCGACGAGTACGTGGCCCAGGCCCTGCGCGCGGGCGCCAGCGGCTTCCTCGGCAAGGACGTCTCCGCCCAGGCCCTCGTCGACGGAATCCGCACCGTGGCCGGCGGCGAGGCACTCCTGTCACCGAAAGCCACCCAGACCCTGATCACCCGGTTCCTCACCACTCCGGTCCCCGTCGCGGCCCCGCCGCCCGAACTCGACGCCCTGACCGGCCGGGAGCGTGAAGTCATGATCGAGGCAGCGCAGGGCAAGTCGAACGCCGAGATCGCGAGCGAGCTCTTCCTCAGCCCCCTGACCGTACGCACCCACATCCACCGCGCCATGACCAAACTCAACGCCCGCGACCGCACCCAACTCGTCGTCATCGCCTACCAGAGCGGACTGGTCCGGCCCTGACCGACGCCCGTCCTCGTGGAGACCTGCAGACGGGAGCCGAAGCGAGCTGGGCGCTGGTACGCGAGGCAACGGGCATGGCGGTCCGGGCCGGTGTGGTTCCCGGGCGGCTGATCGAGGGGACTTCTTCACTCGGCCGTTCGGAACGGAGCACTCGTGAACCGGCTCAGGCGACCGAGACGGCGGTTCGCCGTCATTCTGCCGGTGATGGCAGCCCTGCTGCCGGCCGGGGCGACCGGCACCATAGGATCCGAGTTCTCCGGCGAACTGGGGATCGAGGTCGGGCTGTCCATGCACGAGTACATCAGCTGGAACAGCAACTCCATCGGGAGCATCAGCTGCAAGAAGCCTGCCCAGGACGGACTGTCCGCAACGGTGAAGAAGAGGTACTGCTGATGACACGGCCCGGCCGAAAGGCAGCCGGCAGGAGGGCGGCCGGGTTGCGGCGGGCAGCCGTGCTGGCCGCAACGGCCCTGGTGGCGACGGCGTGCACCGCGTCCTCGCAGGGCAAGGAAGCCAAAGCGACGCCGTCCCCCAGGTCGGGGGCCATCTCGGTGGCGGAGCGGGCGTGCAAGAACGCCCGAATCCACTGGGGAAAGATCAGGACCGAAGGGAAACCGGTCGCTGTTTCGCAGCTGGTTCGCGTCAAAAAGGGTGAGAGTGCGGCAGACGTCACTTTCCATGCGATTCCCGTACGCAAGGTGACAGCCGGCGTTGCGGCCAGTGGGAAAGTGCCCGCGGCGTCGGTGTTCTCCTCCCTGGAACGGCACATGAGTCTCGGTGGAAAGTCGCTTGCTCACAACGGCGAGTCCGTACCGTTGCCGGGCGCCGCGGGCTTCGGGACTGCCGATATGACAGGAAAGACCGGCGACTACCTCTCCTTGATCGGCGTGCAGGTGGTCGAGGCGAGCTTCGTCCAGGGGTGCGCCGGCAACGAGAAGACCCCGGTCCACGGCACCGTCACCACGTGGTACGGGAAGACCAGGGCATGATCAAGTGCGGCCGTGACACGGGAACCCAACCGGGTTTCCGGGAAGCGTATGACCTGGTGTGCGGGGAGGTGCCCCAGACCTAGCCTGCGCGCCGAAGGCCGGTCAGCCACCCAGGTCCCCTCCATCGCGTCCCTCAAGTAGCCGCAACGCAAAGGGACGTGAGGTCTTTGAAGACCCCACGCCCCTTTGCTCAGCGGTTCACCGCGTCAGCGGATCAGTGCTTGCGGTGCGCCTTCGGCTGGTACGACTCGACGTAGCCGGCCGCCGGGGTGCCGACGCCGGTGACGTCGTCGTAGCCCTTGACCGCGGACAGGGAGCTGTCCTTGCCGAGGCTGCGGACCGAGGTCAGCAGGCCGTTGGTGGCATCGAAGCCGTTGGCGAAGTCGACGCGGGCGACCGCGAGGTCCTTGCCGGTCGGCTTGTCGGTGACGTCGTGGTAGGCCTTCGTGCCGTACTTGGAGTAGATCAGCGGGTTGGCGAAGCCGATCGCCTTGCCGCCGCCCGCCTCCTGGGCGAGAGCCTGGACGGCCGCGATGACCGGCGCGGCCAGCGAGGTGCCGCCGATGCGGTACTCGCTGTACGCCTCGGTGCCGTCCGCCTGGGTCTGCGTCTGGCCGACCTTGAAACCGGTGTTGGGGTCGGCGATCGCGGAGATGTCCGGGACCACGCGGTTGCCGGTGGCGCTGTTGGCCTTCGCGAGGGAGTCCGGGACGACGCCCTTCTGGTAGTACGGCTCGGTCACCGTCTTGCTGGTGCCGCCGCCCGCGCCCGAGGTGAACGCGCCGGGGAAGTTGGTCCAGCTCTTGCCGTCGGCCGCCAGCGTGGCCTTCTCGGTGCCCCAGCCGGTCTCCCACAGGTACTTGTCGTCCTTGCCGACGGCGAGGGAGGTACCGCCGACCGCCGTCACCCAGGCGGAGTTGGCCGGGGTGTCGACCTGCTTCACCGTGGTGTTGGCGACCTCGTCGCCGTTGTCACCGGAGGAGAAGTAGAAGCCGATGCCCTGCACCGCGCCCAGCTGGAAGACCTGGTCGTAGGCGGCCTGGACGTCCGGGGTCTCGTTGCCCTCGATGTCGCCCCAGGAGTTGGAGACGATGTCGGCGAGGTGGTTGTCGACGATCTTGCTGAGCGCGTCCAGCAGGTCGCTGTCCTGGCAGGACGCGGCGCCCACGTACGTGACGTCGGCGTCCGGCGCGACCGCGTGCACGGCCTCGACGTCGAGGGTCTCCTCGCCGTACCAGCCGGAGGCGTCGCACTCGTCGGCGCCGGTGTTCGTGTAGTTCGAGGGCAGCACCTGGTGCAGCTGGCTCGTCTTCCACGAGGCGTCGCCGTGCGCCTTGGCGTAGGTGCCGGCGTCGTAGGCGATGGTCGGCGAGGCGAACGCGTCGGTGATCGCGACGCGCACGTGCTTGCCGGTGTACTTGCCGGCGCCGTAGGCGGCCCGCAGCTGCTTGCCGGTGTAGCCCTCGACGGCGTACGGGATCTTGGTGCCGTACGCGTCCGGCAGCGTGGTCGCGACGTTCGAGCCGTAGTACGAGGAGAACGGCCCGGAGTTCTTGAACACGGTGGCCGGGGGCGGCAGCGTGTCGTCGTGGGTCGCCTTGTGCGGCGCGTTGTCCAGGCCGGTGACGGTCAGGACGGCGTCGCTGACGGAGGTCGGCACGGACGCCGTCGTCGCCGGGGCGCGGTAGGTCTTCGAGCCCTTGGCGAAGTTGTGCAGCTGCGTGCCGAACGCCTTCTCGGCGGCGGACACGTCGCCGGAGACGGCGACGTAGTGCTGCGTGACCTCGGTGACCGTCAGGCCGGCCGCGGTCAGCCAGGTCTTGACGGCCTTCACCTGGGCCTTGGTGGCGCCGTAGCGGGCCTGCACCTGCTTGGCGCTGAGGTACTTGCCGTACAGCGGCGAGCTCGGGTCGGACACCGCCTTCGCGTAGGCCGCGAGGCCCTTGGCGTCCTGGCCGGCCAGGTAGACCCGGGCCTTGACCTGCGCGCTGTTGGAGGTGGCGCCCTTGTCCGCCTTCGCCGTGGCCCAGGTGGGCTTGGTGCCCTTCAGGCTGTCACGGGCCGGGCTGTCCGCAGCGTGCGCCGCGGGTATGCCGAGTGCGAGCGCGCCGGCGATCATCGGCAGTGTCGCTGCCATACTCACGCTGGCCCGCACCTTGGCACGGTTGGATCTCATACTGCCCCCTGCTATGCGGTTCGTCGCATGGAGTGGTCGGTCGTCCGTGATCACCAGGAGGCCTGCGGCGGAACGGCCCGTGAATGGATCACACGGTGGACGTCACTCTTTCGGTGAACTGTTCATGCCAGGGGAATGAGAAACCCAAGGAAGTCCCAAGTGGGCGTTGATTAGGGGCTTTTGGTCCACTTTCGACGGCGCGCAGAACATTACAGATCGGTTGCGATTGTTGTTGAAAGCTTGCGGTGCCGTTAAGTCGACAAGTCCCCCCTTTTGTATGGCAGTTCAGCCGGGGCAGTTCAGTCGCGCGGCTTCGCGCCCCGCTCCTTCAGCATCTGCTTCATCGTCGTCAGCTCCGACTGCTGCGCGTCCACCATGCCCTGGGCGAGGCTCTTCTCCACCGCGACGGTGCACTTGGCCACGCACCCCTCGGCCATGTGGATGCCGCCCTTGTGGTGGTCCGTCATCAGCTGGAGGTAGAAGATCTCCGCCTGCTTGCCGTTCAGGGTCCCCAGCTTCTTCAGCTCGGTGTCGGTCGCCATGCCCGGCATCAGCGAACCGTCCCCGCGCTCGGGCATGTCGCCCATGCCCATCCAGGACATCGGCGGCTTCGCCGACACCTTCGGCAGGTCCCACAGGTCCAGCCAGCCCAGCAGCATGCCCCGCTGGTTGGCCTGCGTCTGCGCGATGTCGTAGGCGAGCCGCCGCACTTCCACGTTCTTCGTGCGGTCGCGGATGACGTACGACATCTCCACGGCCTGCTGGTGGTGGACCGCCATGTCCCGCGCGAACCCCGCGTCCGCCCCGTCCGCGCCCGGGACGCTCAGCCCGCCGCCACCACCGTCGCCGTCCTCGGCCACCGCGTAGGTGATCGCGCCGGCGGCGACGAGCGCCGCCGCCGCGGTCCCGGCGATCCAGCCGATGTGCCTCTTCACGTCACATCGTCCCGCCGGTGCAGGAGGCGCCCGGCTCCGGGGTCTGCTTGCCCTGCACGTACGTCTCGAAGAACTTGCCGACCTTCGGGTCGTCCGCGCTCGTCACGCTCAGCTGGTGCCCCCACGCCGTCAGCTCGATCGGCGAGGTCTGGTTCGTGTACGGGCTCATCAGCGAGTACGGCGTCTGCTTCACCTTCGCCGCCAGCGTGTCCACGTCGGACTTCTTCGCCTTGTCGGTGTACGTCACCCAGACCGCGCCGTGCTCCAGGGCGTGCACGGCGTTCTCGTCCTTCACGGCCTTGGTGTAGACGTTGCCGTTGCAGTTGAGCCACACCGGGTTGTGGTTGCCGCCGACCGGCGGGTGCATCGGGTAGCTCACGGTCCCCGTGACATGGGTGCGGGAGAGCTTGCCCGTCCAGGTCCGCACGCCGTCACTGCCGGTGGTGAAGTGCCCCGAGTCCCCGGAGCTGCCCTTCGCGTCGCTCGCACTGTCGCTCTTGCCCGACTGCGAGTTGACGAGCACCACTCCGCCGACCACGAGACCGGCGACGACCACGACGCTCGCGCCGATCACCAGGATCCGGTTGCGCCGCTCACGCGCCTGCTCGGCACGCCGCATCTCCTCTATGCGTGCCTTGCGCTCTGCGTTGTTGCTCTTCTTGGCGGTAGCCATGGGCCGTGTCCTTCTTGGGGGAAAGGGGCGTGAAGGGTGGGGCTCGCTGATCGTAATGGGGGAGATGGGACCGGTCGTAGGGAGGGCACAGGAAAGAACCGGAAAGACCCGCGATCCGACAGGAAACCGATAATTTGAATGGCGGATGCGTATTACCTACGCTGGCCGGTATGCGGCTGCTGCGCTCCACCGACCTGGCTCTACGCCTCCTGATGCGGCTCGCCGTCGCGGACGGGTCCAGCCCCACGACCCGAGAGGTCGCGGCGGACATGGACGTGCCGTACACGCACGCCGCGAAGGTGGTCGCCGAACTCCAGCACCTGGGGCTGGTCGACGCCCGGCGCGGCCGGGGCGGCGGACTCACGCTGACCGAGAGGGGCCGTACCGCCTCGGTGGGCGCGCTGGTGCGCACCTTCGAGGGCGACGGGGACGTGGTGGACTGCGAGGGGGCGACGCCCTGCCCGCTGAACTCCGGGTGCCGGCTGCGGGGCGCCCTGCGCCGGGCCCAGGAGGCGTTCTTCGCGTCGCTGGACCCGGTGACGGTGGCGGACATCGTGGCGGAGCCGACGGGGGCGCTGCTGCTGGGTATCTCCAAGGGGCCGGGGGCGGATTAGCGCCTATGGGGGTGCCGCGGTCTGCCGGTTTGCGGCTGCGGCGTCGTCGTGGCTTGTCGCGCCCACGCGGCGGTAGCCGTATATCAGACAGGGTCCCGCGCCCCTGAAGGGGCGCTCAAGCCGCTGCCAGCCACAGGTCCGGGCCGAAGACCTCGTAGTGGATGTCGGCCGCCGGTATGCCCTTCGCCAGCAGCTGGGTGCGGACCGCGCGCATGAAGGGGAGCGGTCCGCACAGGTACGCGCGCGTGCCGGGGTGTACCGGGACGTCGGCGAGGTCGACCAGGCCGCTGCGGGTGCCCGGTTCCCCGTCCCGCTCGTAGAAGAGGTGGACGGAGGCGTCCGGGAGCTTGGCCGCGTAGGCCGTGTGGTCGGCGCGCAGGGCGTGGTCGGCGGGGGAGCGGTCGCCGTGTACGACGGTCACCGGGGCGCGGTGGCCGTCGGCCGCGAGGGCGGCCAGCATCGCCACCATCGGGGTCACCCCGATACCGGCGGAGGCGAGCAGGAGGGGGCGGTCTGCGGTGTCGCCCAGGACGAGGTCGCCGTACGGCTCCGACAGTTCGAGGACGTCACCTTCGCGCACGCGCGCGTGCAGGTGACGGGAGACCTCGCCGTCGCGCTTGACGCTGAACTGGCGGACCGGCCCGCCCGGCGCGCCGGAGAGGCTGTACTGGCGTATCTGGCGGGCGCCGTCGGGGAGGGTGACGCCCACGGAGACGTACTGCCCGGCCCGGAAGCCGCGCACCGCCGCCCGGCCGTCCGCCGGCCGCACCCGGAAGGTCACGACGTCGGCGCTCTCCACCACCCGCTCGACGACCTCCCACGGCCGCAGTCCCTGGTGGCCGCCGCTCTCCTCGTACAGCCGCTTCTCGATCGCGACGAGCGCGTTCGCCATCAGCCAGTAGACCTCGTCCCAGGCGGCCGCGACCTCCGGGGTGACGGCGTCGCCGAGCACCTCGGCGATGGCGGCGAAGAGGTGCTCGTGGACGACGGCGTACTGCTCGGGCGTGACGCCCAGCGAGGCGTGCTTGTGGGCGATGCGCCCGAGCATCGCGTCGGGTCGCTGGTCCGGGTGGTCCAGCAGGTGCGTGGCGAACGCGGCGATGGAGCCGGCGAGGGCCTCCCGCTGGGTGCCGGCGGCCTGGTTGCCGCGGTTGAAGAGGTCGCGCAGGAGGTCGGGGCGGGCGGCGAAGAGGCGGGCGTAGAAGCGCTCGGTGATCTCGCCGAGCGCCGCGCCGACGGCGGGCAGGGTGGCGCGGACGGTGGCGGCGGACGGCTCGGACAGCATCGGGGCTCCTTGTGGCTCGGCCGGACGGCTCGGTGTTCCGCACGCTATTAAAACTTGCATCTGAGATTCAAATTTAGGAGCCGTGGCGTCCGTCACCGTGGTGTCCATCACCCGACGGACGCCCGGGAAACCGATCCGGCCATTACGGATGTCGGCGCGAACAGGCAAGATGGGCGGCAGGGCAGGACATCTGCCGTACGAGAGCCGTTCAGGCCGAGGTCGCTCGGGCGATCAAGGTGCGCAACGCGCATGAAATGCTGTTGTGGTGTGATGCTCAGGTGCCCGACCGCCTCCTGCGGGACAGGGAGACAGGCGGCCTGACCAGCAAGGATGGGGAAGCGGAAGATGGACAAGCAGCAGGAGTTCGTGCTCCGGACCTTGGAGGAGCGCGACATCCGGTTCGTACGCCTGTGGTTCACGGACGTGCTGGGCTTCCTCAAGTCCGTCGCCGTGGCCCCGGCCGAGCTTGAACAGGCCTTCGACGAGGGCATCGGCTTCGACGGCTCCGCCATCGAGGGCTTCGCCCGGGTCTACGAGTCCGACATGATCGCCAAGCCGGACCCGTCCACCTTCCAGGTCCTCCCGTGGCGCGCGGAGACCCCCGGCACGGCCCGCATGTTCTGCGACATCCTCATGCCGGACGGCTCCCCCTCCTTCGCGGACCCCCGGTACGTGCTGAAGCGCGCCTTGGCCCGCACCTCCGACCTCGGCTTCACCTTCTACACCCACCCCGAGATCGAGTTCTTCCTGCTGAAGGACCGCCCGCTCGACGGCTCCCGCCCCACCCCGGCCGACAACTCCGGCTACTTCGACCACACCCCCACCAACGTCGGCATGGACTTCCGCCGCCAGGCGATCACCATGCTGGAGTCGATGGGCATCTCGGTCGAGTTCTCCCACCACGAGGGCGCCCCCGGCCAGCAGGAGATCGACCTGCGCTACGCCGACGCGCTCTCCACGGCCGACAACATCATGACGTTCCGGCTGGTCATGAAGCAGGTCGCGCTGGAGCAGGGGGTGCAGGCGACCTTCATGCCGAAGCCCTTCTCCGAGCACCCCGGCTCCGGCATGCACACCCACCTCTCCCTCTTCGAGGGCGACCGCAACGCCTTCTACGAGTCGGGCGCCGAGTTCCAGCTCTCCAAGGTCGGCCGCTCCTTCATCGCGGGCCTGCTGAAGCACGCGGCGGAGATCGCGGCGGTCACCAACCAGTGGGTGAACTCCTACAAGCGCATCTGGGGCGGCTCCGAGCGCACGGCGGGCGCCGGCGGCGAGGCCCCGTCCTACATCTGCTGGGGCCACAACAACCGCAGCGCCCTGGTCCGGGTCCCGATGTACAAGCCCGGCAAGACCGGCTCGGCGCGCGTCGAGGTCCGCTCCATCGACTCCGGCGCCAACCCGTACCTGGCCTACGCCGTCCTCCTGGCCGCCGGCCTCAAGGGCATCGAGGAGGGCTACGAGCTCCCGCCGGGCGCCGAGGACGACGTCTGGGCCCTCTCCAACGCCGAGCGCCGCGCCATGGGCATCGAACCCCTCCCGCAGAACCTCGGCGAGGCCCTGACCCTCATGGAGAACAGCGACCTGGTCGCCGACACCCTCGGCGAACACGTCTTCGACTTCTTCCTCCGCAACAAGCGCCAGGAGTGGGAGGAGTACCGCTCCGAGGTCACCGCCTTCGAGCTGCGGAAGAACCTGCCGGTGCTGTAGGGGCAGGTCGGAGGGATTTCAGCTGGCACATCGCCGCGGGGCCGACGGTCGTGGACCGTCGGCCCCGCGGCATCTCACTGCGCTGGGAAGCTGTCTCATCGCTGGAAGGCGAGAGAGCGATCTCCTTGCGGAAGCACACCCTGCCCTGCCCAGGATCGCCGTGTCGCGCGATGGGAGCGATGGATCCTGCGTTCGTCGGCAAGGTGATCGCACGGACCTCCGTCCGGCCTGCTTCGGTGGCTTGCGGAAAAACGTCGCGCGGCAGCCGATGAGGAATGCACAGACTGCATGCAGCCAACGACAGTGCCGTGATCAGAAACGCCGGCCTGGCGCACTGCGCTTTTCTCCCCTCACGGCGTTGGAGACCAGCTCGAACTCTCCAGTATCTCCTTGAACTGCCTCACGCTCTCCTCGAAGTCATCCCGGTCCACTGAATAGTAGTGCGCGAAGAAGCGTGCTGGAACGCGAGGAGCTCGACGGCGCGTCAAGAACAGTGCGTCCTCAATCTGCCGCGCTAGAATCGTCAGCTGATCAGCTAGGTCGGGGTTGGACGGATCACGTACCGCGGCTGCGCACGAGTCATATACCAAACTGCACAGCCTGTCGCGTTCCGCAGCAATTGCGAATTGCTCTCGGCATGTCTCGAATCCCAGCATCAAGATACCGAGAGACGGCACGAACCAGCGCAATACTAACTCGGTCAGCGATATCTGCTGGATCGTCCCGAGGGTCATTCCGAGAAGAGCCCAGGCTCCCACGGAGACAGCGACCGTGTTGGCGTAGCGACGCCTGATTCGCAAACCCCATGCCAGATTCTGCCGTTCCTTGACGAGAATGTTGAACGGGTGAGGCAGGTTGGGCATCTCATACCAGTCGCGCAGTGCGTGTTCGGTCCCTTTGTATTTTCTGCTCAGTTGCCGTACGTCTTCGGCGCGCACAGGGGCCCCGGCTACGGCAGAGTTCCAGGGAATCTGAAACAGCTGAACGTAGAACATTTCCTGCAGTACTGCGGCTGTGTGCAGCTTCTTGTCCACGTGGCGCTGAACCAGTCCGGCATAAGTCAACGCCCACAGGGCACCGGCGATGGTAATCGGTAGCGCGGATACGTGAAAGAAGGGTACCGCAACCCCTGCGACGGAAATTATCAGAGAGATTGACAGGCGGAGTGTCACGAGGCGCTTGACCCGAGAATGGACGACCGAGACGGCGCGCAGCACGAGCCCCTCCGGCGCTTCGATCGCCTGTCTGATTATGGGCTCCCCCACAGGCAACTGCGGCCTCCCTGCCACTTGGCGTTGGTGCCTTATTCACACTGTGAGGCAGCTAGGCTGTGCATGTCCAGTGTGGCTGCACAACCTACGAAGCGCTGGAGGCTCAGTGGCGGATGAGCAGGCGATAGGCGTCGCCCTCGACGCATACTTGGCCGATCGGACGGTGGCGGACGCGCTGCGTGCGTGGGCGCGTGACCACGAACTGATCGTTTCAGTGCCTGATACGCCTTGGCGTCGGAGTGGCGGGACGGGGGCGCAGCTGGTCTCTCTGGATCTTCTCCGGTATTCGAATGACCGGATGGGTGCATACCGGCAGAGTGTTATCGTGAAAGTCTGCGCAAAGGGTGATTATTCCGCCGAGCCGCAACGCCACAAAGCGGCCTGGGAAGCCAACCCCGAATTCTCCAAAAAGTATCTGGTAGGGCAGCCCTATGACTCTGTCGTGCTACCGGATGGCAGATCTATGATGTTTCAGGAGGCCAACTTCGACGTCGGCCTCACCTGCACTTTGGGAGAACTCTCCGTCGCCTATCAGGCGGCGGGTTGCCGTCGGGCTTTTTCGCTCATCCTGCAAGAGTGGAACGTCCCGCTTGGTTTCCAGCAGAAGACGCTAAATGTGGACGAATATTTGAAGCTTGAGCTGAGGCATGCAATGTCCCCCGGTCGGTCGGCCTATGAGTGGGTCAAAAATGCCCACCTTCTTCATGGGGACAGGTATTTTCCGCACCCTGCGGCCGGCGAGTCGTCGAGAGATTTGCCAAACCCGATCCGGATCGCCTCGGAATTCTTTGGGCTGAAGGATTTTCAGGTCACCTATTTTGCGGGATATTCTCATGGTGACTTGCATCTGGATAATTTGGTTGTGTCTCGGACGGTGGCGGAGGGGCCTGACCTCGACGTAATGCAGTTCATTGATTTATCGGGATTTGCGGAAGATGCGCCCCTGGCTCGCGATGTCGTCACTTTGGCGCTGTCGTGCGTTTTTCGAAGTTTGAGGGACGGTCTGGAGGGTGCGCAGAGAGAGGAGTTGGTTAATTTCCTGGTCGATGGTGTTGAAGGTTCCTGCCCTGGCTTGCCCATTCCCCTCCGCGACACTCTTGCGGAGGTTATGTATGTATCTTCTCTGTTTCTTCAGGGCGGGGAGTTGTGGCATGCGCAGTATCTCCTTTCGTTGCTGGCTCACGCTTTGGTTTACACCTCGTACGAAAATGTCGGAGAATCGGGGCGGCGCTGGTTCTTCTACTTGGCGGCGCGCGCTGCTGAATCATTTCTCGCGCTCAGCGGAATATGAGGACTCGGCGTGAAAGGTCACGAGGCCTCCGCCTGGTATGACGCGGTGCCCCCTTTCGCGCGCGTCGGAGCGGAGCTTCTCAGGGCGTTCGGAGAGGATCCGAGACCGCCCGGGTCAGCGGACGTACGCCGGTGACACCGCCGACACGCTGATGCGTCGCGGCGTCCCCGTGCCGTTCGCCGGGATCTCGTACAGGTCTGCCCCGTAGTCGCCCGGCAGGGCATAGACCAGTGTGTGCGTGTCCTTCCACACCGTCTGGTCGTCCACGCTCCGGGTCTCCGCGAGCGGGGTTTCGTGCATCGTCCGAAGGCTGAGGACGTAGAGGCGCCAAGGGGCGTCCTTCGGGAGGCCCTTCACCCGTTTCTTGTACGCGATGCGGGTGCCGTCGGGGGAGAGGGACGGGCATTCGACGTTGCTGTGGAGTGTGGTGACCGTGCGGGTGTGCAGGTCGCCTCGGACCAGGTACGTCGAGCCCTTCGTCGCCAGCGTCGCGTAGAACGTGCGGTCGTCCGGGGCGAACGTCACGCCCCAGAAGTTGACGTCCGCGGCCTGGTAGGGACGGCCGTCCCTGATGATCCGGAACGCCTCCAGGGACGGGATCAGGGCGCCGGTGCGGGTGTCGGCTATCGCCGTGCGGGTCGAGAAGTTCGTGCCCGCGTACGAGTCACCGCCCACGAACGCCGTCCAGGCCGCATAGTGACCGGTGGGGGAGACCCGGGCGCGGGACGGGATGCCCGGGACGTCGTAACGGGCCCTCGTGTGCAGGTTCGCGTCCAGGATCAGGGCGCGGTACGTGTCCGAGACCGGTCCGTGGACGGCCTGGAGACAGACGCCCGTACCCGCGGCGGCGTAGAAGCGCAGGCATTTCACGCCGGAGGCGGTGCGGGGGCCGGAGGGGGCGGAGACGGGGACCGTGGTCAGCTCGTCGCGGTGCGGGCCCCAGGCCATGTTGCGGAAGATCATGTGACCGGGGGCCGTCAGGGTCACCGTTCCCGGGGTGACCTTCGGGCCGCCCGCCTGGGTGTGGTCGCGGCGCTCCGCCCGGGCCGAGGCGTGCAGGACGGAGGCCAGGGCGACGGCCGCCAGGACCGCCAGCGCCGACAGGAGGACCAGGATGCGGGAACGCAGGGTCATGCGGCGGCCTTCCGGGAGGGACGGAGGGTGAGGGCGTACACCGCGCACACCGCAAGGGCCACCGCCGACACGGTCAGCGCCGTACGGTCGCCCCACAGCGTCCACGCCGCCCCGAACCCCAGTGAGCAGGCGAAACGCGCCGCCGCCTGGCCCGTCTGGACCAGCGCCAGACCCGACGAGCGCAGCGCCTCGGGGACGCTGTCCGACGCGGCCGCCATCAGGACACCGTCGGTCGCCGCGTAGAACGTGCCGTGCAGGGCCAGCACCGCGTAGGGAAGGGCGGTGCCGTGCCAGGACGTCAGCAGGAGCGCGTATGCGAGCAACAGGGCCGCGTGGCCGGTCAGGAAGACGCGCCAGCGGCCCCAGCCGTCCGCGAGGCGGCCCAGGGGGACGGCGAGCAGGAGGAACGCGGCCGCCGTGCCGAGGGGGAGGAGGGCGAACCAGCGGTCCGGGACGCCGAGCCGGTGTTGCAGCAGCAGGTAGACGAAGGAGTCGCTCACCGTCGCGAGGCCCAGGAGCAGGGCGCAGACGGTGAGGCGGCGCAGGTCGCGGTCGGCGAGGAGGCCGACTGCCGCCCGCAGGGTGGGGCGCGGTGCGGGGCGCGCGTCGGAAGCGGCCGTCTCGGCACGGCCGCCGCCCGGCACGAACAGGACCAGGATCAGCACGCCCAGCACCGCCACGCAGAAGCTCACCGTGAACACCGCGTCGTAGCCGTCCACCGTCGCCCGCAGGATCAGGAACGCGGCCAGCGGGCCCAGCAGGGCGCCCGCCGTGTCCATGGCGCGGTGGACACCGAAGGCACGGCCCCGGTTCTCCGGGGTGCTGGCGAGCGAGATCAGGGCGTCCCGGGGAGCCGTGCGCAGGCCCTTGCCGGTGCGGTCGGCCGCCAGGATCAGGCCGATGGGCGTCAACGAGTGCGCCACCAGCAGGAGGGGTTTGCAGAGGGCCGAGAGGGCATAGCCCGCGCCGGCCACCCACTTGTGGCGGCCGCCGCCGCGGTCGGCCAGGTGGCCGCCGACCAGCCGTACGACCGCCGAGAAGCCGTTGTAGACGCCGTCGAGGAGGCCGAAGCCCAGCGGGGACAGGCCCAGGCCCGCCACCAGGTACAGCGGGAGGACCGCCGTCACCATCTCGGAGGACACGTCCGTGACCAGGCTGACCGTGCCGAGGGCGAGGACGGTGGGCGCGATCGTGGAGCGGTACCGCCCGGCCGTCGCGGGCCGGGCGGTACCTTCCACGGACGCCGTCGCCGGAGTGCTCGCGCGGCTGTCCGCTACGTACACGTCAGGACGCCCAGATCCCGGTGATGTCGGACGCGGACGCCGCGTTGCCCGCGTGCGCGCTCAGACCCTGGCCGTCCTCCAGGGTGCGCAACAGGTCGTAGTGGTCGTACGTGGTGGCCGAGGTCGAGCCGGCGGTGACCGGCTGGCCGTACAGGACCGTCGGGATGCGGTTGCCGGCCAGGCGGTTGTCCTCGTCCATGGTGACGACGAGGAGGCTGTTGTGGGTCTTGGCCCAGGTCGCGTACGCGCCCAGGTTGTTCTTCAGCCAGGTGTCACCGGTGGACACCGAGCAGTCGTGCATGTCGCTGCACAGGTTGGGGGTCACGAAGGACAGCTGGGGGAGGGTGGTGTAGTCGGTCGGGAACTGGGCGAACGTTTTTGCGGTCGAGGTCGGCACGTTGCTGAAGCCGAACCACGGGTTGTGCTTGCGCGCGTAGTTGCCGCTGCTGCACGTGGTCGAGCCCTGGCTGGGCAGGGTCTCGTTGTAGCTGGCCCAGGTGCGGCCGGCCGCGAGCTGCTCGGAGGCCAGGTTCGCCGCCGAGGAGAAGCCCGCGGTGTAGCAGCTGTCGTCGGTGATGCCCTGGGTGGAGCCGGAGAACAGGGCGAAGTAGTTGGGCTGGCTCGGGTGGGTCTCGGCGTACATCTGGGTCAGGTTGGCGCCGCCGGACGCCAGCGAGTTGATGTACGGGGCGCTGGAGGAGCCGATGACCTGGCTGTAGGCGTGGTTCTCGAAGACCACGACGATCACGTGGTCCGGGGTCGGTACGGCACTCGCGGCGTGCGCGGACGTGCCGCCGAGCCCGGTCCACAGGCCGACCGCGGCCGCGGTGAAGGCGGTGGCGGACGCCACCGCCGTACGGGTGCGGCGCAGCATCGCAGAACGTGCGGAACTGCCGGACACATCAACCTCCGGTGCTCGGGGAAGGGAGGGGTCGGTGGCGGTGCGGACTGAGCATGCACACGCCAATAATCCCCGCTCCCACCGCGTTCGGCCAGACAGGTGAAGACCGGATGAACTACTGGACCCGGCGAACCACGGGACCGGATGAACTACTCCCACTTCGTCTGGCTGAACGGCTCCCCCTTGCCGAAGCCGATGACCCTGCGTGGCCGGACCGCGAAGACCAGGGCCCGTCCCGGCCCGTGACGGAAGCAGCCGCCGTCCACCTCGTAGTGCCAGAACGGGCCGTACTTCGCCTCCCAGGCCGCCGCCAGCTCGCGCAGCCGGCCGTCGTCGGTGACGCGTACCGCCTCGCCCTCGACCGTCACGTCGTACCCCTCGGTCCAGCTGTTGGTGCCGGTCGTCAGCACGACGTGGGGGTTCCCGGCGAGGTTCGCCGCCTTCCGCTCGCCGGGGCCGGTGCCGAAGTGCAGGGCGCCGCCGTGCCACACCGCGAGCAGCGGGGTGACATGCGGGCGCCCGTCCGGGCGTACCGTCGAGATCCAGAACAGCTCGGACTCCGACAGGACCTTCTCCGCCTCGGACCAGCCGTGGGCCGAGGTGCCCTCGCTGCTGTAGCGGGCGTCCAGCACGCCCTCGGGCTCGCGCATGATGCCTCCCTGGGTTCCCTGCCGGTACAGACCACGATCCCGCCCGGAACTCATCGGCGCTCGTGACGGGGTCTGCGGTTAGGCTCGGGCGGAGACGACCTTGGTCCGGAGGGAGGCCGCGGATGACGCCGGGGCGCAGGAGCAGTACCTTCACGCGACTGCTGCGGCACGGCTTCACCGACGCCTCCGCGGCCGAGCGGCTGCTGGACAGCGCCGAGCTGGCCGCCGTACGCGATGATCCGGTGCTCCTCGAAGCCCTGGGCGCCACCGCCGACCCCGACCTCGCCCTGCACGGCCTGGTAAGGCTCCTGGAGGCCCAGCCCGGCCCCACCGCCCGCCGGGAACTGCTCGACACCCTGATAGCGGCCAAGCCGCTGCGGGACCGCCTGCTGGGCGTCCTCGGCGCCTCCGCCGCCCTCGCCGACCACCTCGCCCGGCACCCGCGCGACTGGGAGGCCCTGGTCACCTACGAGCCCCGCGACCTGCACCCGGGCGTCGCGGAGTTCGAACGCGGGCTCGCCGGGGCCGGCGACCCGGTCGCCCTCCGCGTCGCCTACCGGCGCTGCCTGCTGTCCATCGCGGCGCGTGACGTGTGCGGGACGACGGACCTCGCCCAGACCGCCGCCGAACTCGCCGACCTGGCCACCGCCACCCTGCGCGCCGCCCTCGCCCTCGCGGAGAGCGCCGCGCCCGGGGACGCCGCCGCCTGCCGGCTCGCGGTGATCGCCATGGGCAAGTGCGGCGGCCACGAGCTGAACTACGTCTCCGACGTCGACGTGATCTTCGTCGGCGAGGCCGCCGACGGCGCCGACGAGGGCAAGGCCCTGCGGTCCGCCACCAAGCTCGCCTCGCACATGATGCGGATCTGCTCCGAGACCACGGTGGAGGGGTCGATCTGGCCCGTCGACGCCAACCTCCGTCCCGAGGGCCGCAACGGCCCCCTCGTCCGCACCCTCAGCAGCCACCTCGCCTACTACCAGCGCTGGGCCAAGACCTGGGAGTTCCAGGCCCTGCTCAAGGCCCGCCCGGTCGCCGGCGACCTCGAACTCGGGCAGGAGTACGTCGCCGCGCTCGAACCCCTGGTGTGGAAGGCCGCCGAGCGCGAGAACTTCGTCGCCGACGTGCAGAAGATGCGCCGGCGCGTGGTGGAGAACATCCCGGCCGCCGAGATCGACCGCGAGCTGAAGCTCGGCCCCGGGGGCCTCAGGGACGTCGAGTTCGCCGTGCAGCTCCTCCAGCTGGTGCACGCCCGCACCGACCCGACCCTGCGCTCCGGCACCACCCTGGACGCACTCCAGGCCCTCGCCGCCGGCGGCTACGTGGGCCGCGCCGACGCCGTCCAGCTCGGCGACGCCTACCGCTTCCTGCGCTCCATGGAGCACCGCATCCAGCTCTACCGGCTGCGCCGCACCCACCTGGTCCCCGAGGACGAGGCCGACCTGCGCCGTCTCGGCCGCTCGCTGGGCCTGCGCGCCGACCCGGTGACCGAGCTGATCCGCGAGTGGAAGCAGCACACCGGCGTCGTACGGCGCCTGCACGAGAAGCTCTTCTACCGCCCGCTGCTCGACGCCTTCGCCCAACTCGCCCCCGGCGAAGCCAGGTTGAGCGCCGAAGCGGCTCGGGAACGCCTGGTGGCCCTCGGTTACGCCGACCCCGCCGCCGCCCTGCGCCACCTGGAGGCCCTCGCCTCCGGCGTCACCCGCAAGGCCGCCATCCAGCGCACCCTGCTGCCCGTCCTGCTGGGCTGGTTCGCCGACTCCGCCGACCCGGACGCGGGCCTGCTGAACTTCCGCAAGGTCTCCGACGCGCTGGGCAAGACCCCCTGGTACCTACGGCTGTTGCGCGACGAGGGCGCCGCCGCCGAGAACCTCGCCCGCGTGCTGTCCGCCGGCCGCCTCGCCCCCGACCTGCTGATGCGCGCCCCGGAGGCCGTGGCCCTGCTCGGCGACGGCGACGGGGGAGGCCTGGAGCCGCGCGGCCGGGCCCAGCTGGAGCAGGAGATCCTCGCCGCCGCCGGCCGCGCCGACAACGCCGAGGACGGGGTGCGGGCGGCACGCGGCGTGCGCCGCCGCGAGCTGTTCCGTACGGCCGCCGCCGACATCGTGGACTCCTACGGCACCGAGACCAAGCCCGCCGAGGCCGACCAGGGCGCCCTCGTCGACCGGGTCGGCGGCGCGGTCTCCGACCTGACGGCGGCGACGCTGGCGGGGACCCTGCGGGCGGTGGTCCGGGACGGCTGGGGGGACACCCTGCCCACCCGGTTCGCCGTGATCGGCATGGGCCGCTTCGGGGGACACGAGCTGGGCTATGGCTCCGACGCCGACGTCCTGTTCGTGCACGAGGCGCGGGAGGGCGTGGCCGAACGGGAGGCCGCCGACGCGGCCAACAAGGTCGTCGCCGAGATGCGCCGGCTGCTCCAGATCCCCAGCGCCGACCCGCCGTTGCTGATCGACGCGGACCTGCGCCCCGAGGGCAAGTCCGGGCCGCTGGTGCGCACGCTCAACTCCTACGAGGCGTACTACCGCCGGTGGTCGCTGGTGTGGGAGTCGCAGGCCCTGCTGCGGGCCGAACCGGTCGCCGGGGACGAGGAGCTGGGGCGCCGGTTCATCGATCTGGTCGACCCGCTGCGGTATCCGGCGGAGGGGCTGGGCGAGGACGCGGTACGGGAGATCCGGCGGCTCAAGGCCCGGATGGAGTCCGAGCGGCTGCCGCGCGGCGCCGACCCGAAACTGCACACCAAGCTGGGGCCGGGCGGGCTGTCCGACGTCGAGTGGACCGTGCAGCTGCTGCAACTGCGGCACGGCTGGGCCGAGCCGGGGCTGCGCACCACCCGGACCCGGGAGGCACTGGCCGCGGCACAGGCGGCCGGGCTGCTGGGGACCGAGGAGGCCGCGATACTGGACGAGGCATGGGTGCTGGCCACACGGGTGCGCAACGCCGTGATGCTGGTGCGCGGACGGGCCGGCGACACGTTCCCCTCCGAGAGCCGGGAGCTGGCTGCGGTCGGGCGGTACCTGGGGTACGGCGACGGGCATGCCGGGGACATGCTCGACGCGTACCGACGGACCGCGCGGCGGGCCCGGGCGGTCGTGGAGGAGCTCTTCTACGGGGCCTAGGCTCCGCTGGGGGGCGCCGACTTGCGCCGTCGTTCGTCTGCGGCGCCGTCGTGGTTGCCGGCGCAGTTCCTCGCGCCCCTTCGGGGCGCGGCTCTCGGCAGGGCGTACGGCAGCGCCCCGTACCACAGCCGGGCCACCATGAAGCCGAAGGCCAGGCAGAGGGCGCCGCCCACCGCGTCCAGCCAGAAGTGGTTGGCCGTGGCGACGATGACGAGGAGGGTGGCCGTGGGGTAGAGGAGGCCGAGGAGCCGGACCCAGGGGACCGAGGCCAGGGCGAAGATCGTCAGGCCGCACCACAGGGACCAGCCGATGTGCATGGACGGCATCGCGGCGTACTGGTTGGACATGTGCTTGAGGTCGCCGGAGGCCATCGAGCCCCAGGTGTGGTGCACCGTCACCGTGTCGACGAAGCCGCTGCCGTTCATCAGACGGGGCGGGGCGAGCGGGAACAGGTAGTAGCCGACAAGGGCCACCCCCGTGGTCGCGAAGAGGGCGAGACGGGCCGCCGCGTAGCGGCCGGGGTGGCTGCGGTAGAGCCACACCAGCACACCCAGCGTCACCACGAAGTGCAGCGTCGCGTAGTAGTAGTTCATGCCGACGATCAGCCAAGTCACCGAGTTGACGGCGTGGTTGACCGACTCCTCGGCGGCGATCCCCAGGTGGTGCTCGGCCCTCCAGATCCAGTCGGCGTTGCGCAGCGCCTGCGCCTTCTGCTCCGGGACCGCGTTGCGGATCAGCGAGTAGGTCCAGTAACTCACCGCGATCAGCAGGATCTCGAACCAGAGCCGGGGCCGGCGCGGCGTGCGCAGCCGGTGCAGGACCCGCTGGTCGCCCTCGCCCGTGACGGTCCGCGGAAGGGTCTGTTGTGCGCGACCTTCCGGCTCTGTCACGGTCGAGTCACTCATAGGCACAGAGTCTGCCAGAAAAGACGTCTCCGGCAGATCATCCCAAGGTCGGGTTCACCGTGCATGTTCTACGGCGGGGCGACTACTTCCCAGGTACTGCCGCCGTGGAACCGCGTACCACCAACTCCGGCATGAAAACGAACTCGCTGTGCGGGGCCGGGGTGCCGCCGATCTCCTCCAGCAGGGTGCGCACCGCGGCCTGGCCCATCGCCGGGACCGGCTTGCGGATGGTGGTGAGCGGCGGGTCGGTGAAGGCGATGAGGGGGGAGTCGTCGAAGCCGACCACCGAGACGTCCCGGGGGACGTCCAGGCCACGCTGGCGTACGGCCCGTATCGCGCCGAGGGCCATCATGTCGCTGGCGCACACGACCGCCGTGCAGTGGCGGTCGATCAGCGCCGTGGTGGCCGCCTGGCCGCCCTCCAGGGTGTAGAGGGAGTGCTGTACGAGCTGCGTCTCGACCGTCTCCGCGCCGAGGCCCAACTGGTCCTGCATCGCCCGTACGAACCCCTCGATCTTGCGCTGCACGGGGACGAAGCGCTTGGGGCCGAGGGCGAGCCCGATCCGGGTGTGGCCCAGGGAGACGAGGTGGGTGACGGCCAGCGTCATCGCGGCCCGGTCGTCGGGGGAGATGAACGGCGCCTGCACCTTCGGCGAGAAGCCGTCCACGAGGACGTACGGCACGCCCTGCGCCCGCAGCCGCTCGTAGCGCTGCATGTCGGCGGTCGTGTCCGCGTGCAGCCCGGAGACGTAGATGATCCCGGCGACCCCGCGGTCCACCAGCATCTCGGTCAGCTCGTCCTCCGTGGAACCGCCCGGGGTCTGGGTGGCGAGCACGGGGGTGTAGCCCTGCCGGGTCAGCGCCTGCCCGATGACCTGCGCCAGGGCCGGGAATATCGGGTTCTCCAGCTCGGGCGTGATCAGGCCCACCAGGCCCTCGCTGCGCTGCCGCAGCCGTACCGGACGCTCGTAGCCGAGGACGTCCAGGGCGGCGAGCACGGACTGGCGGGTGGTGGCGGCGACGCCCGGCTTCCCGTTCAGAACCCGGCTCACCGTCGCCTCGCTCACCCCCGCCTGCGCTGCGATGTCGGCAAGCCGTGTGGTCACGGCACTGGACTGTACCGGCCGTATGTCCCCTTGCACACCGATCGGGCGCCTGATGCGGCCTGGGGGGCGGCCCGCTGTGGGCTGCTGCGTCATCGCACTCCCTACTGAAACATGATGGCAAGAGCTTGCAGAGTCTTGCACAAGTGGCCGCCGTAGCGCTCTACCGCTGTAAACAAGCGTCTCACGGCGGTCGCCGAGAGGTCACGCCCGGATAACTTCGGAGATGTCTTGCACTTTTTTGCTGCAAGGTCTTTCGCAAGGCTTACATCGCTGTTACGTTCCCTGACGCCCGGCCGCCGCAGCAACGGCGCAGTCGGCACGACAGCGGGACGGTGGACGGGACCGCCCCCGCATCACTCGGGCTTAACCCTCAAGGAGAACTCATGCGGCGTGGCATAGCGGCCTCCGCACTGGTGGCGTCCCTCGCCCTCACGGCGACGGCGTGCGGCGGGAGCGGAAGCGACAGCAAGTCGGACGGGCCGGTCACCATCACCTGGTGGGACACCTCCAACGCCACCAACGAGTCGCCGACGTACAAGGCCCTGGTCAAGGAGTTCGAGGCCGCGAACAAGGGCATCAAGGTCAACTACGTCGACGTCCAGTTCGACCAGGCGCAGAACAAGTTCGACACGGCCGCCCAGTCCGGCAAGGGCGCCCCCGACGTGCTGCGCTCCGAGGTCGGCTGGACCCCCGCCTTCGCCAAGGCCGGCTACTTCGTGCCGCTGGACGGCACCGCCGCCCTCGCCGACAAGGACAAGTTCCAGTCCAGCCTGATCACCCAGGCCCAGTACGAGGGCAAGACCTACGGCGTCCCGCTGGTCACCGACACCCTCGCCCTCGTATACAACAAGGCGCTCTTCAAGAAGGCCGGCATCACCGCGGCTCCCACCACCTGGGACGAGGTCAAGGCCGACGCCGCCAAGATCCAGGACAAGGCCAAGACCACCGGCTACTGGGGCCCCGAGGCCGCGTACTACACCCAGCCCTTCCTCTACGGCGAGGGCACCGACATGGTCGACGCCTCCGCCAAGAAGATCACCATCACCTCGGCGGCGGCCAAGAAGGGCTACCAGACCTGGCTGGACCTCTACTCCGGCAAGGGCCTGCACAAAGCGGACGTCACCGCCGACGCCTACGCCCACCGCCAGGACGCCTTCGTCAACGGCAAGGTCGCCATGACCATCGAGGGCCCCTGGGAGATCACCAACTTCTACAAGGGCTCCGCGTTCAGCGACAAGTCCAACCTCGGCATCGCCACCGTCCCGGCCGGCTCCACCGGCAAGGCGGGCGCCCCGACCGGCGGCCACAACCTCTCCATCTACGCCGGCATCGACAAGGCCCACCAGGCCGCGGCCGAGAAGTTCGTCGCCTTCATGACCTCCGCGAAGACCCAGACGGAGATCGCCCTGAAGAACTCCACCCTGCCGACCCGCTCCGACGCCTACACCGCCGAGGTGAAGGCCGACCCGGGCATCGCCGGCTACCAGGCCGTCCTCTCCTCCGCCCAGCCGCGCCCGGCGCTCGCCGAGTACTCCTCCCTGTGGGGTCCGGTCGGCACCGAGCTGACCAAGATCGCCGGCGGCAAGGAGTCCCTGGACAAGGGCCTGAGCACCGCCGAACTCGGGATCGAGAAGCTCGTCCCCGACTTCAGCAAGTAAGCGTCGGCCGGCCGCCGGAGCGCCCCGTTCAGGGGGGAGAGCTCCGGCGGCCACCGGCCTGTGCCCAGCCCGATCCCGGAAGACCAGAAGGTGTCGAACCATGACAGTCGCCATCGACCGCGCGACCGGCAAACGCCACGGTGACCGCGCGCCCCGCCCCGGGCTGGGCCAGCGGCTGAAGAACGGCTACCAGAAGTACTGGTACGCCTACGTGATGGTCGCGCCCGTGGCCGTCGTCCTCGGGGCGCTCGTCGTCTACCCGTTGGTGTACGGCTTCTACCTGACGTTGACGGACGCCAACAGCCTCAACACCGCCCGCACCATCGGCGTCAACCACATCGACGCCACCTACAAGTTCATCGGCCTGGACAACTACAAGGACATCCTGTTCGGACCGACGTCCTACGACCGCTTCTGGTCCCACTTCCTCTGGACGATCGTCTGGACCGCGCTCTGCGTCACCCTGCACTACACGATCGGTCTCGGCCTCGCCCTGCTGCTCAACGAGAAGTTCCGCGGCCGCACCTTCTACCGCATGGTCCTGGTCCTGCCCTGGGCGGTGCCGACCTTCGTCACCGTCTTCGGCTGGCGGTTCATGCTCGCCGACGGCGGCATCGTCAACAGCACCCTGCACTTCCTGCATCTGCCACAACCCGCCTGGCTGGAGGACACCTTCTGGCAGCGGGCCGCGGCCATCCTCGTCAACACCTGGTGCGGTGTGCCGTTCATGATGCTCTCGCTGCTCGGCGGCCTCCAGTCCATCGACGGCACGCTGTACGAGGCCGCCGAGATGGACGGCGCGAGCGCCTGGCAGCGCTTCCGGTACGTCACCCTGCCGGGGCTCAGGTCCGTCAGCTCCACCGTCGTACTCCTCGGCATCATCTGGACGTTCAACCAGTTCGCCGTCATCTTCCTGCTCTTCGGCGACACCGCACCCGACGCGCAGATCCTGGTCACCTGGGCCTACTACCTCGGCTTCGGGCAGCAGCCGCGTGACTTCGCCCAGTCCGCCGCCTACGGCATGCTGCTGCTGGCCATCCTGATCGTCTTCACCTCCTTCTACCGCCGCTGGCTCAACCGCAACGACCAGCAGCTCGCGATCTGAGACAGGAGTTCCCATGAGTACGACCACTGTCCGGACCTCCGCCCAGGTCGCCGAGGAGGCCCCCGTGACGACCACCCGCCGTGTCCGCCGCAGGGACGAGCGCGGCCCGCTGGGCAGCGCCGTCATCCACGGCATCCTCGCCGTCGCGAGCCTGATCGCGTTCTTCCCGGTCGGCTGGCTGATCTTCCTGTCCCTCGGCCCGGACAAGGACGACTACCTGCACCCGAGCGGCATCTGGCACAAGATGACGCTGGACAACTACTCGTTCGTCCTCCAGCACACCGGGTTCTGGGACTGGTTCAAGACGACGATGATCGTCGTCGGCGGCACCACGGTCATCGGCCTGATCCTCGCCTCCACCACCGGCTACGCGGTCTCCCGCATGCGCTTCCCCGGCTACCGGAAGTTCATGTGGCTGCTGCTGCTCACCCAGATGTTCCCGATCGCCGTGCTGATCGTGCCGATGTACCAGATCCTGTCGCGGCTCGGCCTCATCGACAGCTACCTCGGGCTGATCCTCGTCTACTGCACCACCGTCGTGCCGTACACGGCATGGCTGCTCAAGGGCTACTTCGACACCATCCCCTTCGAGATCGACGAGGCCGGCCGGGTCGACGGGCTCTCCCCGTTCGGCACGTTCGCCCGGCTGATCCTGCCCCTTGCCAAGCCCGGCCTCGCGGTCGCCGCGTTCTACAACTTCCTCACCGCCTTCGGCGAGGTCGCCTTCGCCTCCACGTTCATGCTCAGCGACGACAAGTACACGTTCGCCGTCGGCCTGCAGAGCTTCATCAGCGAGCACGATGCGCAGCGCAACCTGATGACAGCGACGGCGGTGCTGATCGCGATACCGGTGGCCGTGTTCTTCTACCTCGTGCAGAAGAACCTGGTGACCGGCCTCACCGCCGGCGGAACCAAGGGCTGACCGTTGGTTGAGCCACGAGGGCAGTCGTTCGTCTGCGGCGCCGTCGTGGCTGGTCGCGCAGTTCCCCGCGCCCCTTCGGGGCGCTGCCCTCGGGGCGCGGGGTGGCGGCCGCGGTCTCCATCCGACCCCGCTGTGACCGCGGCCGCCTCGTCACCCCACCGCCGTATTCACCTCTGACCCGATGACCCTGTTACGACGCATCAAGGACGCCATGAGCCAGCAGCAATCCGCCGCACCGGCCCCCGCCATCGCCACCGTCGCCCGTCGCCGCGACTGGTGGCGGGACGCGGTGATCTACCAGGTCTATCCGCGCAGCTTCGCCGACAGCAACGGCGACGGGATGGGTGATCTGGAGGGCGTGCGTGCCAGACTCCCGTACCTGCGCGACCTCGGTGTCGACGCCGTCTGGCTCAGCCCGTTCTACGCCTCCCCGCAGGCCGACGCCGGCTACGACGTTGCCGACTACCGGGCCGTGGACCCCATGTTCGGCAACCTGCTGGACGCCGACGCGCTGATCCGGGACGCGCACGGGCTGGGGCTCAGGATCATCGTCGACCTGGTCCCGAACCACTCCTCCGACCAGTACGAGTGGTTCAAGCGGGCGCTGGCCGAGGGCCCGGGCTCGCCCCTGCGGGACCGCTACCACTTCCGCCCGGGCAAGGGCGAGAACGGCGAACTCCCGCCCAACGACTGGGAGTCCATCTTCGGCGGGCCGGCGTGGACGCGACTGGCCGACGGCGAGTGGTACCTCCACCTCTTCGCCCCGGAGCAGCCCGACTTCAACTGGGAACACCCGGCCGTCGGCGACGAGTTCCGCTCCATCCTGCGGTTCTGGCTGGACATGGGCGTGGACGGATTCCGTATCGACGTCGCCCACGGGCTGGTGAAGGCGGAGGGGCTGCCGGACCTCGGCGGCGCCGACCAGCTGAAGCTGCTGGGCAACGATGTCATGCCGTTCTTCGACCAGGACGGCGTGCACGAGATCTACCGGCAGTGGCGGCACGTCCTCGACGAGTACGCCGGCGAGCGTATCTTCGTCGCCGAGGCCTGGACCCCGACGGTCGAGCGCACCGCCAACTACGTCCGCCCGGACGAGCTCCACCAGGCGTTCAACTTCCAGTACCTGAGCACGGAGTGGGACGCCGCCGAGCTCCGCAAGGTCATCGACCGCACCCTGGAGGCCATGCGCCCGGTCGGCGCCCCCGCCACCTGGGTGCTGTCCAACCACGACGTCACCCGGCACGCCACCCGCTTCGCCAACCCGCCGGGACTGGGGACACAGATCCGCACGGCGGGGGACCGGGACCTCGGCCTGCGCCGGGCCAGGGCGGCCACCCTTCTCATGCTCGCGCTGCCCGGATCGGCGTACATCTACCAGGGCGAGGAGCTGGGCCTCCCGGACGTCGTGGACCTGCCCGACGAGGTCCGCCAGGACCCCGCGTACTTCCGCGGCGCCGGCCAGGACGGCTTCCGCGACGGCTGCCGGGTGCCGATCCCGTGGACGCGGGAGGGCTCGTCGTACGGCTTCGGGGCCGGGGGCAGCTGGCTGCCGCAGCCCGCGAGCTGGGGCGAGCTGAGCATCGAGGCGCAGACCGGGACGGCCGGTTCCACCCTGGAGCTGTACCGCTCCGCGCTGAGCGTGCGCCGCGCGCAGGCCGACCTCGGCGCGGGCGACGCGGTGGAGTGGCTGCGCTCCCCGGAGGGCGTCCTCGCCTTCCGGCGCGGGGAGTTCGTGTGCGTGGCGAACACCGGCGGCGAGTCCGTGACCATTCCGGCGTACGGCAGGGTGCTGCTCGCCAGCGGTGAGCTGACCGAGGCGGACGGCGAGGCGAAGCTGCCGGCCGACACCACCGTGTGGTGGACGACGGCCTGACGGGCCGTCACCCGGTAACTTCTTGCAGCAACTTCACAGGGCCCGCTACCCAACTGGGTGGCGGGCCCTTAACATCTGCGCAACCGCAAGATTTCAGCAACGTTTCTGCAAGAGCCTTCAATGGCGAAGGAACCCCACATGGCACGTAAGACCCTCTCCGCCGCACTGGCGCTGGCCGCCTGTAGCGTTGTCATGACCCCGTCCGTCGCGTCGGCCTCCCCGCCCGGCACCAAGGACGTCACCGCCGTCCTCTTCGAGTGGAACTACGGCTCGGTCGCCAAGGAGTGCACCAACACCCTGGGCCCGGCAGGCTACGGGTACGTCCAGGTCTCCCCGCCCGCCGAGCACATACAGGGCTCGCAGTGGTGGACGTCGTACCAGCCGGTCTCGTACAAGATCGCGGGCAGACTCGGTGACCGCACCTCCTTCCAGAACATGGTGAACACCTGCCACACGGCCGGTGTGAAGGTGGTCGTCGACACCGTCGTCAACCACATGTCGGCGGGCAGCGGAACCGGCACCGGCGGTTCGTCGTACACGAAGTACAACTACCCCGGCCTGTACTCCTCGTACGACTTCGACGACTGCACCTCGCTCGTCTCCGACTACGCCGACCGCTGGAACGTCCAGCACTGCGAACTCGTCGGCCTCGCCGACCTGGACACCGGCGAGGAGTACGTCCGCAAGACCATCGCCGGTTATATGAACGACCTGCTCAGCCTGGGCGTCGACGGCTTCCGGATCGACGCGGCCAAGCACATCCCGGCCGAGGACCTCGCCAACATCAAGACCCGGCTGACCAATCCGTCCGTGTACTGGAAGCAGGAGGTCATCTACGGCGCCGGCGAGGCCGTCCAGCCGACCGAGTACACCGGCAACGGGGACGTCCAGGAGTTCCGGTACGCCTACGACCTCAAGCGCGTCTTCAACGACGAGAACCTCGCCTATCTGAAGAACTACGGCGAGGGCTGGGGGTACATGAGCAGCTCGGTCGCCGGGGTCTTCGTCGACAACCACGACACCGAGCGCAACGGCTCCACGCTGAACTACAAGGACGGCGCCAACTACACCCTGGCCAACGTCTTCATGCTCGCCTACCCGTACGGCGCCCCGGACATCAACTCCGGCTACGAATGGTCGGACGCCGACGCCGGGCCGCCCAACAACGGTGTCGTCAACGCCTGCTGGCAGGACGGCTGGAAGTGCCAGCACGCCTGGCCGGAGATCATCCGCATGGTCGCCTTCCGCAACGCGGTGCGCGGCGAGTCGATGACGAACTGGTGGGACGACGGCGCCGACGCGATCGCCTTCGGGCGGGGCGCGAAGGGATACGTCGCCATCAACCACGAGTCGGGCTCCCTGACCCGGACGTACCAGACGTCACTGCCGGCCGGGACGTACTGCAACGTGCAGGCGAACACGTCGGTGACGGTCAATTCGAGCGGCCAGTTCACCGCCACCCTGGCCTCGAACACCGCCTTGGCGATCTACGCCGGGAAGTCCGCCTGCTGAGGGTCCATCCGCTGGGTGCCGATCACCGACAGCAGCCGCAGCGCCTCCTCGGACCGTGAACCCGGGGTCGCGGTGTAGATCACGACCTGCTGGTCCCGGTCGGTGATGTCGAGGGCGTCGCAGTTGACGGTGACCGGACCCACCACCGGATGCCGGAAGGTCTTGACCAGGGTGGGCTCGGCGGACACGTCGTGCGACTCCCAGAGCCGCCTGAACTCCTCGCTCCCGGCGAGGAGTTCGGCCACCAGGCCGGTCACCTCGGGCGAGTCGGGGAAACGGCCCGCCGCGGCCCGCAGGCGCTGCGCCGAGAGCCGGGCGAAGGCGTCCACGTCCGACACCCCGTACAGCCTGCTGCCCGCCGGGCGCGGGGTGAGGAAGGCGCGGCGCATGAGGTTGCGATCGCGCGGGGGCAGCGCCGAGAAGTCCTCCATGAGGGCGGCCGCCAGGTCGTTCCAGGCGAGCACCTCGAAGGTCGCGGAGGTCACGAAGGCGGCGGCCTGCGGAAGCCGGTGCAGCAGGTCGAGCAGGCTCTGCCGGACCTCGCGCGAGGGCCCGGGCGGCGGCCCCGGCGGCGCTCCGGCGAGATGGTGGAGATGCCCGCGCTCGGCGTCCGACAGCCGCAGCGCCCGCACCAGCCCGCCCAGCACCTCACGCGACGGCCGCGGCGCCCGGGCCTGCTCAAGGCGTGTGTAGTACTCCGCCGAGATGAACGCCAGCTGCGCCACCTCCTCGCGCCGCAGCCCGGGCGTGCGGCGGCGCGGGCCGTGCGGCAGTCCCACCTCGGCGGGGGAGATCCGCTCCCGCCGGCTGCGCAGGAACGCCGCGAGTTCTTGCCTGTCCACGCCACCAGTGTGCGCCGGGTGCCCGACCCCATCCAGGTACCGCCGGTGCCTGGATGAGGCCGGACGCCCGGACGCAGGCTCGAAGGCATGGAGAACACAGTGAATCCCGGTCTGCTGACCGGCAAGGTGGCGTTCATCAGCGGTGCCGGGCGCGGCATCGGCGCGGCCGCCGCCCGGCTCTTCGCCCGCGAGGGCGCCCGGGTCCTGCTGGCGGCCCGCACGGAGGAGCAGCTCAAGACCGTCACGGACGAGATCAGGGCGGCGGGCGGCAGCGCGGACTACGCGGTCTGCGACCTGGCCGACGCGGCGAGCATCCGTGCCGCCGTCGACCGCACCGTGGAGGTCTACGGCCGCCTCGACCTCGCCTTCAACAACGGCGCGACCATCCAGCACCCCGGCCCCATGGACGGACTCCCCGAGGCGGACTTCGACCACATCACCAGCGTCAACCTCAAGGGCGTCTGGCTGGCCGTGACCGCCGAGATCCGCGCCATCCGCGCCACCGCCGGCACCGGCGCCATCGTCAACAACTCCTCCGTCGGCAGCCTGCGGGCCAACCCGGTCCTGCCGGTCTACGGCGCCCTGAAACGAGCGGTCAACAGCCTCACCGAGTCAGCGGCCGTCACCTACGGCCCCGAGGGCATCCGCGTCAACGCCATCGCCCCCGGCGGCACGCTCACCGACATGGTCCGCGAATGGGAGGCGGCCACCCCCGGCGTCATCGACCGGATGAGGTCCACGACCCCCCTGGGCCGCACGGCCGACCCCGAGGAGATCGCCGAGGCCGCCGCCTGGCTCCTCAGCGACCGCGCCTCCTATGTGACGGGCACGGTGCTGCGGGTGGACGGCGGGGCGCGGGCCTAGATCACGGCGTGACGTTGATGTGCCTGGCCAGCGCGGTGACGGAGAGGTCGGCGTGGTCGACCCACTGGGGGAAGGCCAGCGTCTTGTGCTTGGTCGAGGCGGGCGGCGTGATCTCCAGGTAGGAGGCGTGCACCGCGCCCGAGGTGCCGGTGTTGGCATGGGTCCAGGCGACGACGGCCTCGGCGCTCTGGCCGTCCTTGAGGACGAGGGTCTTCTTGCCCGGGTCCTTGGCGTACCAGGTGTTGCCCCAGTGCGTGTGGGTCGTGATCGCCTTGTGCGCGGAGTTCTCCAGACCCAGGCCGGGGTAGCCGCGCAGCGCGCAGGTCTTCCCGCTCAGGTTGCGCAGCGTGATGACGACACCCTGGTGGTTCATGCCGCCGGCGAGCTGCTGGCCGAAGGTGGCCTTGAGCGCGGCGGCGGAGCAGGTGGGCGTGGCCTTGGCGGCGGCCGGAGTCGCGGCATTGGCGGTGCCCGCCCAGACGAGGCCCAGACCGGCGAGGGCGGCCGCGCCTCCGGCCAGCTTGGCGCGGCTGATCCCGCGGCGGGCACGGTGCCTGCCGGCGGACCCGGCGGCACCCAGGTCGGAGGTGTCGGAGGTGTCGGTGCGGTAGGTGTTCAGGTCTTCGTTCACGGCGACGGCGCTCCACTCGTGTCCTGCGGCACGGGGCGCGGTGTGCGCCCCGTGCCGTCCTCTGGTGCTGTACACGAGGTTCGATGCACGACACCGCGGATTTGTTCGCGCCGTGCCGCGGAATCTTTCCTGGACGCGGGACAGCTCGCCTTGCAGCTAGCTCAGCGAGAGGGATGTTTGCGGCTTTTCGTTCAAACCTGCCAAACGGGCCTTGTGGTCCGGCGAACGTCCAGAATGGGTCCTTCTTGACATACTTTTGACGATTCTCGCCGCCGTTCACTGGCTGCGATTCCCCTTGCCGCCATGGGCGGCGAGCTGGGTTTCACGCATCCGCCTCCGGAGCTGGCCGGGACTCGACGCCGAAGGGCGTCTGCGCGTGCTGTTGGTGACCGAGCCACCCGTCCGGCGGGCTCGGGCGTGAATCTCGACGGCGGCATTATGGTCGGCGTCGTCCTCGAATCCGCAGTGCACGCAGACGAAGAGTCGGCCACACCCCGGTCGTGACTCCGGATCGACCTTTCCGCAGTCGGGATTCCCGCAGGTGTTGGATGTGTGAAAGGCGGGAACCAACCTCAGTTCCGACCCGTACGTCGGGCATTTGTAGTCAAGCTGTCGACGGCGCTCGCCGGGGCAGTTGTCGAGGATCGAGCGGTTCAGCCCCGCCTTGGCCCTCACCTTGGCGCCTGGAAGTTCGGCGGTTCCGCTGGCGCTCTTCGTCATGCTCTTCACGCTCAAGTTCTCGATGCCGACGTAGCCGTGGTTCTTGGTGAGGTCGGTGGTGAGTTTGTGTGTGAAGTCTCTTCTGCGGTTGGCCTGCCGGGCCTTGATCTTCGCGATCTGCTCGATGGTGCGACGGAGCCGGTTGCTGTAGCGGCCTCCCTGGTGCTTCTTGGCGTACGCGACCTGCCGGGCCTTCTTCTGTTCGAGGTGCTTGAGCCCGGCCTTCTCGGATGCGGAGAGCGTCCGAGGCATCAGCCTCGGCTGTTCCTCCGTGGATACAAATGCCGAGGCCGCGACCCCGAAATCCACTCCGCACCCGGGCCTGTCGAGCGGCGGAGCCGGTTCGACCCCTGTGGCAACCCCGAACGAGACGTGCCGGCCGGTGCCGTTCCTGCTGATCGTGGCGTTGCGAAGCGTCCCTCCCAGGGCACGCGACAGACGAAACCGCACCCAGCCGATCTTGGGAACCTGTACTTCCGCCCAGTGCCGATTGAGTTTGCGGACTTCGACCGTCTGGCCTGGAAAAGACAAGCCCATGCGGCTGCCGCGCTTCTTGAAGCGTGGATACCCCGCAGGATGTGACGGGTTGAAGAAGTTCTCGTAGGCGAGATCCAGTTGACGCAGCACTTGCTGCCCCGCGGTGGCGGGAAGCTCCCGCAACCAGCCGATCTCGGCCCGCGCGGCCGTGAGTGACCGGCATTGCTCCACGGAACGCAGCGTCACGCCGCGCTGCTTGTAGACGTATTGACGTTGCTCCAGTGCCACGTTCCACAAAGCCCGTGCGGAGTGCCCCCATGCGGTGAGGACCTCCTCCTGCCCCGGGGTGGGGTACAGGCGGTACTTGCGTCCCCTGTCAGCTTTCATGCGACAGGATCAACGACGCCGATGCGGATCGGTCACGGCTTCGAGAGGTGCACAGATGAACGGGCTCTCGTCGACATGTTTCGACGAGAGCCCGCTCGTGGGTGTCGAGCTTGCGCGGCTACTTCCAGCTGTCGTTGGTGGTGTAGCCCGACGAAGTGCCGGTTGTGTAGGAGCGGTTGGTGCCCGATTCCCACGTCACGGTTCCGGAGCTGTCTTTTTTGATGAACTTGTACTCAAATGTGGTGCTCTTGGGGACGATCACGAGCTTGCTCCACGTCGGGTACGACGCCGAGGACAGCGGGATCGCGTCGCTCGTGTTCCAGGAGCCGAGGGAGGCGATGGAGCCGACGACGTAGACGTTGGTGCCGTAGGCGGTGGTGGCGTACTCGTTGAAGGTGACGTCCGTGGCGTCGGCGTTCGCCACGTTCCAGGAGTTGTCGAGGGAGAGCGCCGAAGTCGCGCTCGTGGCAGACCTGTTGGCGTTGGACTCCCAGGTGACGTTCCCCGAGCTGTCCTTCTTGATGTATTTGAACTGGAAGGACGTGTTGATCGGCACGTTCACCGCGCCCGACCAGATCGGGTACCCGGAGGACGACAGCTGGATCGCCTTCGAGGTGTCCCAGGAGCCCAGGGCGTCGATGGAGCCGACGACGTAGACGTTGGTGCCGGTCGTGGTGGACGCGTACTCGTTGAAGGTCGCGGTCACCGTGGAGGTGGAGCCGCCGCCGCTGCCGCCGTCGTCGCAGCCGACCGTGCAGGTGTAGGAGGAGTTGTAGAAGGCGACGGCGTCCTTCGCGGGGATCGTGATGCTCGCGTTGCCGCCGGAAACGGTGACCTTGGTGGCGCCGCCGTCGATGACGTCGGAGTAGGTGCCGTCGGCCATGCCCGTCGCGAAGGTGTAGGTGGCCGAGGACGAGCCGTTGTTGACGGCGAAGAAGCCGGCGCCGCTGCGGCCGAAGCCGATGACGGAGGACGACTTGGTCGACCAGTCGGAGACGGCGGCGCTGCCGGTCGCGTTGTGCCAGGCGACCATGCCGACGACGGCGGTGTCGCGGTCGAGGCAGTTCCAGCCGCTGGAGCAGTCGGTGTCGGTGACGAAGCCGGCGGAGTTCGGCGGTGCCTGGTCGCTCTGGGTCCACTGCCAGCTGGAGTAGACGGTCGGCGTCGACCACTTGTAGGCGAGCTGGAAGAGGTTGGCGAGCCGGTAGCTGTCGCCGTCCTTGTAGCTCATGTCGAGGCCGTTGCGCTCGGTGTCGTGGTTGGTCACGAAGGACACGGAGTTGGCGGCGGGCAGGATGCCGGACGAGGACAGCGACGCCAGGTCCGAGACATTGCCCTGGAAGGCCGACTTCATCTTGCTCGCGTAGGTGAAGTCCAGGACGTCACCGGAGCCGTAGTAGTCACTGGGCTGCGGGGTCGAGCCCGGGTAGATCTCGTCGAAGACGTACGGCGCCGCACCGGACGTCGTGTTGTTCAGCTTGGCGACGATGGCCGCCATGTCGGTGGCCGGGATGTGCTTGGCCGAGTCCACGCGGAAGCCGTCGACGCCCAGGGCGATCTGCTTGTTGAGGAAGGCCGCGAGACCCGAACGGACGTTGTCGGCGCCGGTCTTGAGGTCGGGCAGGCCCAGCAGTTCGCAGTTCTGGACCTGGGTGAGGTTGGAGTAGTCCTGGATGGTCAGGTCGGAGGTGGGGCAGTCCGCGGAGGTGTGGTAGTCGCTCGGATCCCAGTCCGGGGTGTCGTACTTGCTGGTGAGGGTGGTGCCGTCGTACCCCGTGCCGGTCTGTGCGGCCGTGTGGTTGATGACCGCGTCCGTGTAGACCTTCACCCCCGCCGCGTGGCAGGCGGAGATCATCGACGCGAACTGCGTCGCCGTCCCGAAGCGGCTGTTCAGGGTGTACGAGTACGGCTGGTAGACGTCCCACCAGTAGTAGTTGGACTGCTTGAGGGACTCGGAGGGCGGGGCGACCTGCACCGCGCCGTAGCCCGCCGGGCCGAGGATGTTCGTGCACTCGGACGCGATCGAGTTCCAGTTCCATTCCCACAGGTTGGCGATCACATCGCCCTTGGCGGTGGTGTCCGCCTGTGCGGAGGTGGCCGGCAGGGCGATCACACCCGCGAGCGCCAGGGCGCCCGCGGCGACTGCGCCGGCCGTGCGTCGGAAGACACCCGGGGGCCGGTGTCTGGTCATGTGCGGCTCCGAAGCGAGAGGGACAGGTTTCAACAACCCGTGAGCGTGCGGCAGTTGAGACATCGCGTCAATACGCCCAGTGAAAGTTCTTGCTGTGAGTTTCAAGCCTCTTGCTGTAAACCTTTCGTTAGCGGTACGGTCGCGCCGGGTCGGAGCCAAGAGAGCCGCTATCGCTAGGAGTTCACACCGGTGATACATGTCAGACGGGTCGCGGCCGTCGCCGTCGCCGCCCTCGCCGCCGCGCTCGTGCAGCCCCTCGCCGCACACGCCGCCGCCCCGCCCGCCCCGCCCTCCGACGCGAAGCTCGCCGCCGAGCCCGCCCGGCACGACGACACCCGGGAGCAGTTCTACTTCGTCATGCCGGACCGCTTCGCCAACGGCGACACCGGCAACGACAAGGGCGGCCTCACCGGCTCCCGCCTCTCCACCGGCTACGACCCCACCGACAAGGGCTTCTACCAGGGCGGCGACCTCAAGGGGCTGACCAACCGGCTCGACTACATCAAGGGGCTCGGCACCACCGCCATCTGGATGGCGCCGATCTTCAAGAACAGGCCCGTGCAGGGGACGGGGAGCAACGCCTCCGCCGGCTACCACGGTTACTGGATCACCGACTTCACCCAGGTCGACCCGCACTTCGGGACCAACAAGGACCTTCGGACCCTCATCTCCAAGGCGCACGCCAAGGGCATGAAGGTCTTCTTCGACGTCATCACCAACCACACCGCCGACGTCGTCGACTATGAAGAGAAGTCCTACGACTACCTCTCCAAGGGCGCCTTCCCCTACCTGACCAAGGACGGGCAGCCCTTCGACGACGCCGACTACGCGGACGGGAAGAAGAAGTTCCCGGCCGTCTCCACCGCCTCCTTCCCGCGCACGCCGACCGTGACGAGCGACAGCAAGGTGCCGTCGTGGCTCAACGACCCGACGATGTACCACAACCGCGGTGACTCGACGTTCGCCGGCGAGTCCGCGACCTACGGCGACTTCTCCGGCCTGGACGACCTGTGGACCGAGCGGCCCGAGGTCGTCAGCGGCATGGAGAAGATCTACGAGCGGTGGGTGAAGGACTTCGCCATCGACGGCTTCCGGATCGACACCGTCAAGAACGTCAACATGGAGTTCTGGACCCAGTGGGCGACCGCGCTCGACAAGTACGCGGCGCGGCACGGCCGTAGGAACTTCTTCATGTTCGGCGAGACCTACTCCGCCGACACGTCCGTCACCTCGCCGTACGTCACCCAGGGCCGCCTCGACGCGACCCTCGACTTCCCCTTCCAGGACGCGGCCCGCTCCTACGCCTCCCAGGGCGGCAGCGCACAGAAGCTGTCGAGCGTCTTCGGCGACGACTACAAGTACACGACCGACAAGGCGAACGCCTACGAGCAGGTCACCTTCCTCGGCAACCACGACATGGGCCGGATCGGGTACTTCCTGGAGCAGGACAACCCGAAGGCCACGGACGCCGAACTGCTCGCCAAGGACAGGCTCGCCAACGAGGTGATGTTCCTCAGCCGGGGCAACCCGGTCGTCTACTACGGCGACGAGCAGGGCTTCACCGGATCCGGCGGGGACAAGGACGCCCGGCAGACGATGTTCGCGTCGAAGGTCGCCGACTACCTGGACGACGACGAGATCGGCACCGACCGCACCGCCGCCAGCGACTCCTACGACACGAGTGCGCCGCTCTACAAGCAGATCAGTGCTCTCTCCAAGCTCCGCAAGGACAACCCGGCCCTCGCCGACGGCGTCCAGACCGAGCGCTACGCGGCCGACGGTGCCGGCATCTACGCCTTCACCCGGACGGACGCCAGGACCGGCCAGGAGTACGTCGTCGCCTTCAACAACGCCGACACGGCCAAGACGGCGGCCTTCGCCACCGGCTCCGCCGGCATGCGCTACCGGGCGCTCTACGGCACCGACGGCAGCGTCACCTCCGGTACGGACAACCGCGTGACCGTCACCGTCCCCGCCGAGTCCGCCGTCGTCTACAAGGCGGCCGGCCCCCTCGACAGGCCCGCCACCGCCCCGACGATCACCCTCCAGGCCCCGGCCGCCGGCGCCACCGGCACCGTCGACCTCACCGCGGACGTCACCGGCGGACAGCTCGACCGCGTCGTCTTCGCCGCCCAGGTGGGCAACGGCCGGTGGACCACCCTCGGCTCCGCCGACCACGCCCCGTACAAGGTCACCCAGAGCCTCGCCAAGGATCTCCCGGCCGGCACCGCCCTGCGCTACAAGGCGGTCGTCGTCGACTCCGCCGGGCACACCTCCAGTGCCCTGGCCGAGAGCACCTCCGGCACCCCGCCCGTCGCCGAGACGCCCACCGCCTCCTCCCGGGACTACGCGGTCGTCCACTACAAGCGCACCGACGGCGACTACGACAACTGGGGCCTGTACGCCTGGGGCGACCTCGCCGACGGCGAGGCGACCACCTGGCCCGCCGGCCACCCCTTCACCGGCCGGGACGCGTACGGCGCCTTCGCCTACGTCAAGCTGAAGCCCGGCGCCACGAACATCGGCTTCCTCGTCGTCGACAAGGACGGCAACAAGGACGTCTCCGCCGACCGCTCCATCGACGTCACCAAGACGGGCGAGGTCTGGATCGAGCAGGGGAAGACGGACGTACTCACGACGAAGCCCGACTACCCCGCCCAGGACACCACCAAGGCGGTCATCCACTACCACCGGGCCGACGGGGACTACGACGGCTGGGGCCTGCACGTCTGGACGGGTGCCGCCGACCCCACCGACTGGTCGAACCCCCTGAAGCCGGTGCGGACCGACGCCTATGGCGCGGTCTTCGAGGTACCGCTCACCGAGGGTGCCAGCAGCCTCAGTTACATCATCCACAAGGGCGACGAGAAGGATCTCGCCGCCGACCAGTCCCTCGACCTCAAGTCCAGCGGCTACGAGGTGTGGCTGCTGAACGGCCAGGAGAAGTACCTGCTCCCGCAGCCCGCCGGCAGCGCGGCCGCGCTCGACCTGTCCGCCTCCAAGGCGGTCTGGATCGACCGGAACACGGTCGCCTGGGACGGCGTCGACGGCGCGGTCTCCACCCAGCTGGTCTACTCCCGCGACGGTTCGATCGCCGTCAAGGACGGGACGCTGACGAGCGACGACGAGCGGTGGCTGCGGCTGACGAAGACCACCCTCACCGACGCGCAGAAGGCCGAGTTCCCGTACCTGAAGGACTACACGGGCTGGTCGGTCGACCCGCGCGACCGGGACCGGGTGCGCCAGGCGCTCGGCGGACAGCTCGTCGCCTCCCAGCGCGCAGCCAACGGCGCGGTGCTGGCCGCGACCGGCGTGCAGATCGCCGGGGTGCTCGACGACGTGTACGCCAAGGCCACGACGGCGGACCTCGGCCCGGTCTTCCACCACGGAAAGCCGACCCTCTCCGTCTGGGCGCCGACCGCACAGTCCGTCGCCCTCGAACTCGACGGCTCGGCAAAGACGATGCACCGCGACTCCGCGACCGGCGTCTGGTCCGTCACCGGCTCCGCGTCCTGGAAGAACAAGCCCTACCGGTACGTCGTGAAGGTGTGGGCGCCCACGGTCCAGAAGGTCGTCACCAACAAGGTCACCGACCCCTACTCGGTCGCCCTCACCGCCGACTCGGAGCGCAGCCTCGTCGTCGACCTCAACGACAAGTCCCTCGCCCCGGGCGGCTGGTCGACGTACACCAAGCCCAGGGCCGTCCCGCTGAAGGACGCCCAGATCCAGGAGCTGCACGTCCGGGACTTCTCGGCGGCGGACACCACGGTCCCGGCGGCGGAGCGGGGCACCTACCTCGCCTTCACCGACAAGGACAGCGACGGCTCCAAGCACCTCAAGTCCCTGACCAAGTCCGGGACTTCGTACGTGCATCTCCTCCCGGTCTTCGACTTCGCCACCGTGCCCGAGAAGAAGGCCGACCAGGCGAGCCCCGACTGCGACCTGGCCTCCTACCCCGCCGACTCGGAGAAGCAGCAGGAGTGCGTCTCGGCGGTTGCCGCGAAGGACGCCTACAACTGGGGCTACGACCCGTACCACTTCACGGTCCCCGAGGGGTCGTACGCCACCGACCCGGACGGCACCGCGCGCACGGTCCAGTTCCGGAAGATGGTCAAGTCCCTGAACCAGGACGGGCTGCGGGTCGTCATGGACGTCGTCTACAACCACACGGCGGCCAGTGGCGAGGCGGACACCAGCGTCCTCGACCAGATCGTGCCCGGCTACTACCAGCGGCTGCTCGCCGACGGTAGCGTCGCCAACAGCACCTGCTGCGCCAACACCGCGCCCGAGAACGCCATGATGGGCAAGCTGGTGGTGGACTCGATCGTCACCTGGGCGAAGGAGTACAAGGTCGACGGCTTCCGCTTCGACCTGATG
Source organism: Streptomyces sp. GbtcB6 (assembly GCF_019091475.1). Taxonomy (NCBI): domain Bacteria; kingdom Bacillati; phylum Actinomycetota; class Actinomycetes; order Kitasatosporales; family Streptomycetaceae; genus Streptomyces; species Streptomyces sp. GbtcB6. Next base: position 118,573 of record NZ_JAGXJL010000022.1, read on the forward strand.
GGCCACCACCCGAAGGCCAACATCCTGGCCGTCCGCAAGGCGCTCGACGCGCTCACCCTGAAGAAGGACGGCGTCGACGGCAAGAAGATCATCCTGTACGGCGAGGGGTGGAACTTCGGCGAGGTCGCCAACGACGCCCGCTTCGTCCAGGCCACCCAGGCCAACATGGCCGGCACCGGCATCGCCACCTTCTCCGACCGGGCCCGGGACGCCGTACGCGGCGGCAGCCCCTTCGACGACGACCCCGGCGTCCAGGGCTTCGCCTCCGGGCTCTACACCGACCCCAACTCCTCCACCGCCAACGGCACTGCGGCCGAGCAGAAGGCCCGGCTGCTGCACTACCAGGACCTGATCAAGGTCGGGCTGACCGGCAACCTCGCCAAGTACCGGTTCACCGACACCGACGGCCAGGAGGTCTCCGGCGCGGAGATCGACTACAACGGCTCGCCCGCCGGATACGCCGACGCGCCCGGCGACGCCCTCGCCTATGTCGACGCGCACGACAACGAGTCACTGTTCGACGCGCTGACGTACAAACTGCCGTCCGGCACCTCCGCGTCCGACCGGGCGCGGATGCAGGTCCTGGCGATGGCCACGGCCGCCCTCTCACAGGGGCCGTCGCTCTCCCAGGCCGGCACCGACCTGCTGCGCTCCAAGTCCCTGGACCGCAACTCCTTCGACAGCGGCGACTGGTTCAACGCCATCCACTGGAACTGCGCCGACGGCAACGGCTTCGGCCGCGGGCTGCCGACGGCCGCCGACAACCAGTCCAAGTGGTCCTACGCGAAGCCGTTGCTGACCTCGGTGAAGGTCGGGTGCCCGCAGATCGACGGGGCCTCGGCCGCCTACCAGGACCTGCTGAGGATCCGGACGACCGAGAAGGCGTTCTCGCTCGGCACGGCCGCGCAGGTGCAGTCGAAGCTCTCCTTCCCGCTCTCCGGCAAGGACGAGACGGCCGGGGTGATCACCATGGAACTGGGTGACCTGGTCGTCGTGTTCAACGCGAGCCCGGAGCGGCAGGAGCAGCGGGTGGGCACCCTGGCCGGAACCGGTTACCGGCTGCACCCGGTGCAGGCCTCGGGCGCGGACTCCGTCGTCAAGTCCGCTTCGTACGAGCGGGAAACGGGTACGTTCACCGTTCCGGGGCGCACGGTGGCGGTGTTCTCCCGGACCACGTGACCGCGGCCTTACGTTGGTGGGGCAGGCCCGGCACTACCCCCAGCTACCGCTGGGGGTACCCCCAGGTTCTGCCCCACCGGCGTTGTCCAGGGGCTGGGAGTATGGACGTCAACGGCAAGCTGACAGACACGACCGTGCTGGTCGTGGACGCCACGGCCGCGAGCCGCTACGCGATCGGCACCGTACTGCGCCGGGCCGGTCACGAGGTCGTCGCGGTGACCGGCGGCCGCGAGGCGCTCAGCGAACTCGACGTACGGCGGCGCAAGGGCAAGCTGCCCGACGTGGCCCTCATCGACGTGCACCTGCCGGACATGAGCGGTTTCGAGCTGTGCCGCCGGCTCAAGGAGCGGCCGCACATGGCCGGTCTGCCCGTCGTGCACTTCTCCGCGCACTCCGTGGTGCCCGCGGACCGCTGCCCGGGGCTGGAGTCGGGGGCCGAGGCCTATCTGACGGTGCCCGCCGAGCCGGAGGACATCGAGGCCGTGGTCCGGGCCGTGGTGCGCGCCGCCCGGCTGCGCGCCGACGACCAGGCGCTGGTACGGCGGCTGCGGCTGCTGTCGGAGACCATCGTCACCATCCAGGCGGCCCGCTCGCTGCACGAACTCGCCGACGCCGCGGCCGACGGCGCCGCCCGGCTCCTCGGCTGCCCCGCCGCCGTCTTCGTCCTCGACCAGGACGACGAGCTGTACCGGGGCCTGTACCGGGAGCGCACCTCGCTCGTGCTGCCCGACGAGGACGCCCACCGGACGGTGCGCGCCCTGCTGCGACGGCTCACCAAAGGGCAGTCCGGGGTGCAGATCACCACCGTGCCGGCGCCGCTGTGGCCCGCCGGGTTCTTCCGGCCCGGAGTGCAGCACGACGCCCGGCTGGCGCTCGTCCTCACCCAGGACGGCAAGGCGCCGGTCTGCCTGGCCACGCCCACCCGCGGGCTGCGCCGGGTCAGCCCCGAGGGCGAGGCGCTGCTGGCCCAGCTGGCCCAGGCCACCGCGCTCGCCGCCGAGCCCCTGCTCATGTACCAGGTGGAGCGGCATGTCGCGCTCACCCTCCAGCACAGCTTCCTGCCCCGTCCGCACCAGCTGCCGGAGCTGCCGGGCGTCGACATAGCGGTGCGCTACGAACCCGCCTCCCAGGAGACGGAGATCGGCGGCGACTTCTATGCCGCGCTGCGGGTCGGCGACGGGGTGCTGACCGCGGTGGGGGACGTCGTGGGGCACTCGCTGGACGCGGCCACCGTCATGGTCGAACTCCGGCACGCGCTGCGCGCCTACTGCCTCACGGAGAGCGACCCGGCCGCGCTCGCCGAACGGCTCGACCAGCTGCTGCGGCACTACCACGCCGATGTCACGGCCACGGTCTGCCTGGCCCTGATCGATCCGGCGACCGGGCGCACCCGCATCGCCAACGCGGGCCACATCCCGCCGCTGGTACTCGGTGACGACGGCAGCGCCGAGTACGTCAAGGCGTCCGGTCCGCTGCTCGGGGTGGGCCTGCCGCACCCGCCGCCCACCGAGCTGGTCCTCGCACCCACCGACCGGCTCCTCATGGTCACCGACGGCCTGATCGAGACCCGCGGCACCGACCTCGCGGTCTCGATGGAACACCTCCGGGCCGCCGCCGGCGGCGCCCTGCCCGGCCTGGAGGCCCTGTGCGACACCCTCCTCACCAGCTTCGGCCGGGACCGCGAGGACGACGTCGCCCTGCTGGCGCTGAGCCTGGCGAACTAGGCTGAGCCCCGGTAGCCGTAGAACAGGAGCGCTGATGCCGCAGATCACCGTCGACTACACCGCTGTGCTGACCGACGAGGGCGCCTTCGACACGAACGGTTTCGTACGGGCGCTGCACGAGACAGTCGTCGAGATCGCCGCCGCCAAGCCGGAGGCCTGCAAGACCATGTTCCGGGACGGGTACTCCGCGTACGGATACAACGCCATGGACCAGAGCGACGCCCTCGTGCATGTGACCATCGGGCTTCTCGCCGGACGCACCGAGGAGACGAAGGCGAAGCTCACGGAGGCCGTGCTGGAGTTGGTCCGCAGCCATGTGACGCCCACCGACGGGATCACCCTGCACGTCTCCGCCGAGGTACGGGACCTGGACCCGTCCTACCGGAAGTACGAGGGCTAGGTCTGCTTCTGCCGGTTGTTCGGCTGGCGCGCCGTCGTGGCCGGCCGCGCAGTCCCCCGCGCCCCTTACGGGGGCGCTGCCTGAGGCCCCGTAAGGGGCGCGGGGAACTGCGCGACCAGCCCCCACGGCGCCGCAGCCGACCGACGGCACACGGCGCCCCTACAGGGCTAGCCCGCCAACGCGATCAGCCGGGCGGCGAGGTCCGCGAACGGGCCGTCGGTCGGTTCGTCCTGGACCATCCGCTTCACCAGTGCCGTCATCTCCTCGTCGTACGCCGCACTCACCGCCGTCAGCGCCGCGAAGTCGTGGACGAGCTGCACCTCCAGCTCGCCGCGCGGAATCCGCCGCCCGTCCAGCCAGATCAGTGCCGTCGACTCGGCGAGCGAGATCCAGGAACGGATGACCAGTTCGAGGCGGGCCGGTGCCTCGGTGATGTCGAGGTGCGCGAGGATCTGCTCGTAGGCGACCTGCCGTACGGAGTCGATGAGCGCGTTGGTCGCCGAGGAGCCGACCGCCGGGCCGCCGCGCATCAACGCGGCGAAGCCGGGCCCGTGTTCGTCGACGAAGTCGAAGAAGCGGCGCATCACGCGTAGCAGCCGGGCCCCGAGCGGGCCCTCGTGCGGCTCGCTGAAGCGGCCCGCGAGATCCTCCGAAGCACGCTTCAACGCGGCCTCGTACAGGCTGAGTTTGCCGGGGAAGTAGTGGTAGACGAGCGGCCGTGAGATGCCCGCGGCCGAGGCTATCTCGTCGATGGAGACCTCGTCGGGCGAGCGACGGCTGAACAGTTCGAGGGCGACGCCGATCAACTGCTGCCGCCGCTCCTCGACTCCCATCCTGCGGCGTACCCCGGTTGTCATGCGAACACCTTACCGATCGGATCCGGCCTCCCACGGACCCGACCCTTCACGGGTGTTCACAGATCCAGCACAAGTCTCCCACTTCGCGCCCGCGATACACAGATGAGCATCGAGTCGGCACGCTCCGTGTCGGTCAGCAGCTCGTCCCGGTGTTCCACTTCCCCTTCCAGCACGCGCTGTTGACAGGTCCCGCAGAAACCCTGCGCACAGGAGTACGGCGTGTCGGGCAGCTCCGCCCGTACCGCGGCCAGCACCGTCGAGTCGGCCGGGACCGCCAGCGTCCGTCCGCTGCGCCGGAGTTCCAGCTCGAAGGCGCGGTTGCCGCCGGTCTCGGCGCGCGGCGCGAAACGTTCGAGCCGGACGGCCGGGAACCGCTCCTCCACCGCCGCCAGCAGCCCCTCCGGACCGCAGCAGTACACCGCCGCGCCCTCCGGGACGGTCAGCGCGTCGAGGTCGGGGCGCCCGTCCTCGTCCTCCGCGACGACCGTGACCCGGTCGTCCCCGGCGAACTCCTCGAGGAAGGGCATGGACCGGCGGTTCCGCCCGCAGTAGAGCAGCCGCCACGCCACCCCCTCCGGCAGGGCCCGCACCATCGACAGGACCGGCGTGATCCCGATGCCCCCGGCCACGAACACGTAGGACCCGGCCTCGACGAGCGGGAAACGGTTGCGCGGCCCGCGCACCTCCAGCTCCATGCCCTCCGCGATCTGCTCGTGGACCTCCCGTGAACCGCCCCGCCCGTCGGCGACCAGCCGGGTGGCGATCGTGTACGACGAGGTGTCGGCCGGATCCCCGCAGAGCGAGTACTGCCGGACCAGTCCGGACGGCAGGACCACGTCGAGATGGGCACCCGGTTCCCAGCCCGGCAACTGCCCGCCCTCCAGACGCAGTTCGACGACCCCGTCGGCGATCGTCCGGCGCGAGGCGACAAGCAGCCGCAGCGCCCGGGAGCGCGGCTGCCCGGAGGTCGGCGGATCCAGGGCCGGCATCGGCCACAGCGGGGAGGCCTCGATGCGGCGGCGCAGGGCCCGCTTCACGAGCAGCGCGGCGCCCGCGACGGCGACGACGGTCCGCAGCCTCGGCATCACGCACCCTCCTTCTCGGCGGCCAGCGCGGCGGGGGAGGAGGCCAGATAGGCGACCGCCTGGGCGGTGGAGCCCTCCTGGGAGGGGTGGTAGCCGCGGCTCAGGTACGTCGGGATCGACCTCAGCATGTCGCCGGTGGTGGGGAGCGTGCCGCGCCGGCCGGCGAGGTAGAAGTCCCGGAGCCGGGCCCGGCCCTCGACGAGCGTCGGGTCGTTCGCCATGAAGAAGCGGGCACCGCGCTGCCACAGGAACACGATCGCCGTGAACGCCGTCGCCCAGGTCCGCACCCGGCGCCGGTAGCCGCCGTCGACATGCAGGAACAGGTCGAAGGCGACCGACCGGTGCTCGACCTCCTCGGCGCCGTGCCAGCGCAGCAGGTCCAGCATCATCGGATCGGCGCCGCGCCGGTCCAGCTCCTCGGCGTTGAGCACCCAGTCGCCGAGGAAGGCGGTGTAGTGCTCGATGGCCGCGATCAGCGCGACCCGTTCCAGGAGCCACCAGCGCCTGGCCTTCCCGGGCGGCAGGGTCCGGTCGCCGAGCAGCTTCTCGAAGAACCAGTCGACCTGCGCGGTGTACGGCGTCGGGTCGAGACCCTGTTCCCTGAGGTGGGGCAGCACCTCGTCATGGGCCTGGGAGTGCATCGCCTCCTGCCCGATGAACCCGACGACGTCCTCGCGCAGCCGCTCGTCGCGGATGAGGGGCAGCACCTGCTTGTAGACGTGCACGAACCATCGCTCGCCGGCGGGCAGCAGCATGTGCAGCACGTTGATGGTGTGCGTGGCGAAGGGATCGCCGGGCACCCAGTGCAGGGGGGTGCCCTCCCAGGCGAAGGACACGTTGCGGGCCTTGAGCGCGATGTGCTCGGACTGCACCGGCTGCGGCTGCTTGTTGGACATGGCGTCAATGTACTGACGGGTAGGGCGCCTGAGAAGCCCTGCGGACGACCTTGTTTACACCGACGTCAACAAGCTTGTACGCACTCTCTCCCGCCGCGACGGCGATCAGCCACGACGGTGAATCTGGGGGTCCCCCCCCCACGCCCTTAAGGCAGTGGGGGAGGTGCCGAACTCACCGCAACCCGCTGACCTCGCCGCCATCCACCAGTGTCCCCTCCAGCTCGGCCTGCGCCCCCTGCTTCGCCCTGGCCACCAGCTGCGTCCCCTGCGCCGACGCCGTGACCCCGCCGGTCGCCCGGATCGACGCGGTGTCGCGGCTGCCCGCGGCCAGCAGGTACCACTGGCCGCCCTCGGACTTCCACAACACCCCGGCCAGCACCTGCGGATCGCGCGGACCGCAGGCCGTCACATCGGCTCCCTTGGCCGCGACCGCCCCGTACCGGCTGCCCGGCGTCCGGAACTGCGCCAGCGCCACGGTCCCGTCGCCCCGCCAGGTCTCGGCACGCGTGCACACCCACGACCCGGTGCCGCCGGCGTCCGGCAGCTGCTGCTCGGCGAACGCCCACGCGTTGACACTGCGCACCCCGGCCGACCGCTCCGCGGCCAGCGAGCAGGCGAACGGCGCCCAGTCGCGCAGCGCCGCCGCCCCCGAGGCCTCGCCGGTGTCGCCGGGCCGCCCGGCGGTGAGCCGGGCCGGCACCAGTTCGCCCAGGTCGGTCGCGAGGTGCACACCCTGCGCGTCGGTCAGCTGGAGCACGTTCCAGGACGTGCACGCCCCCTGCTGCAGCGCGGAGCTGGCCAGCGGCCCGGTCACCCCGTCGGCCAGCCCGAGGTCCATCGCCCCCGCGGTCGGCTTCATCAGGTCCCGCTCGCCCGCCTTGGTCACCCAGGGGGCGGTCAGATAGCGGACGTTGCCGTCGGCACGGCCAAGGACCAGGGCACTCGCCTCCGCGCCGGTCGCGCCGTCGACACGGGCGAAGTCCAGGGCGGCGCCCTCGGTGCCGTCCTTCGGTTCGGCGTAGCGGGCGATGCGCAGACCGTCGTAGAAGACCACCACCCGGGCGCTGTCGACCACGCCCGCGTACAGCAGCTGGGGCGGTCCCGCCGGGCCGCCGGTCTGGGTGCCGGGGGTCGCCGAGACGCGGACGGTGTCGCCGGGGCGGGCCCAGACGGCGAGGGCGCGGCGCAGCAGCGTGGTGTCGCCGGTGAGGGCCCCGCGGGCCGGCCAGACCGAGAAGTCGGTGCGCGCGGCGGTCTGCCAGGCGGCGGCCGGGACCTTCGTCAGCTGGGCCGGGTCCAGGGCGGCCTGGGCGGCGGGGTTCTGCGCGTACACCGGGGCGGCCGCGCCGTCGGCACCCCAGCCGCCGCCCGGCAGCGCGACCAGCGCCCCGCACACCGCGAGGGCGGCAGCGGCGGCGAGCGCGGCCTTGGTGTGCTGGCGGCGGCGCATCAGGTCGGTGGGCCGGGCCTGCAGGGAACAGGGGTCGAACTCGGGGGAGTCGAGCAGCGGGTACTCGGCCGGGACGCCGTTCGCCTCGGCGAGCGCGCCCTCGGGGTGCTCGACACCGACCGCCCGCAGGATCTTGCGGACGTCGCCGTCGGGGAGCTGTTCGAGGCCGCGCAGCGCGTAGGCGGCGCGGGCCGGGCCGGAGAGGCCGGCGAGCCGCTGGTCCAGGGCGAGTTCGTCGGCGCCCCCGGAACGCGGGAAGAGCCTGAGGCCCCACACCTGGGGGAGCAGCGGCGGCAGCTGGGCGCGCTTGGGCCACGCGGTCAGCCGGAGCGGCCGGCCCGCCTCCAGTGCCGTACGCACCACTTCGAGCCGGACCAGCGAGTACCCGGGGTCGGCCTGCCGCCCGTTCGCCTGGGTCGGGATGACCGGGACCTGCCTGCGGCCCCGTGGCAGGGCCCGCTGGACCAGGGAGTGCGCGGTCAGGACGCGGCGGCCGCGCGCGAGCCCCGGCGGCAGCACCAGGTAGGCGAGCCGGACCAGCCGGGGATAGTGCTCGACGAGCGCGGCCTCGGCCTGCTCGACATCGACGGCCGGATGCGGGGCTCCGGCGGAGGCGGCTGCGTGACGCTGGGCTACATCCTGTGACTGCACGTCCTGAAGAACGAGCGACCCGTTGGTTGGTCACCGCCACACGGGTGACACTGCGGTGTCCGCACGATGTGAGCCGATGTGAGTGCTTCGCGGCCCGCAGCCGTATCGAAGGGGACGGGCCCCCTGAAGGCACCGGGGGCCGGCAACGCGACCGGAGGAACAGATGAGGTTGACCCGACCGATGCTCGCCGCGGCGGGCGCCGTGGCCGCCCTGGCGCTGGCGGGCTGTGGATCCGGAGACGGCAAGGCGGAGGCGAAGATCCCGGTCACCGCGACCGGCAGCCTGGAGAGCCTGGCCGCCAAGGTGAAGTGCACCCCCGACATGCAGATCGACTCCGACGAGGTCCGCCAGGCGATCTGCAAGGTCTCCGCCGGCAAGTTCGTCTTCGCCACCTTCGCCACCGACCGCGGGCAGCGCGAGTGGATCAACGACGCCAAGGACTACGGCGGTTTCTACCTCGTCGGCCGCAAGTGGGTCGCCGTCGGCACCGACAAGGTCGTCAAGGCGCTGCAGACCACGCTGGGCGGCGAGGAGGAGATCGGCACCGACCACAGCAAGCACACCGGCTGAGGTCCGCGGCACATACGAAAGCGGGCGGTGGGAGATTCCCACCGCCCGCTTCGTGTTACCGGCTAGCTACTGCTCACTGGCACTTGCGGCCGGTGTTGATGCAGTTGGCGATCTTCGCCGCCAGGTTGTTCTTGGTGATGCTGATGAAGTCGTCGTGGTCGGTCGACGGCTTGTGCAGCTGCTCCGGGAAGCCGTCCACCGCGTAGGCGTTCTTCACCGTGCCGTCCGCCTGGAGGGTGGGGGGCGTGATCTTGTAGACCAGACGCATCGTCAGCTGCGGGATCGCCTTGAAGCCGTTCCCGCAGACGCCGCTCGCCGCGTCCGCGAAGGCCACGTGCGTACGGTGGTTGGCGCTGTCGATGTTGACGCCGTCCCAGCAGCTCTGGAAGGCGAACGTCCGGACCACGTTGCTGCCCTGCGGGCAGATCGGGTACTGCGTCGTCAGCTGGACCTTGTTCTCGAAGCCGGTGCAGCTCCAGTGCGCGTTGGCGTTGGCCAGACCGTTGGTGGTGGTCTTGGCGTCACCGGTGATGATGCGCAGGAACTGGGGCATCGCGACGACCTTGCTGGCCGGGCTGCCGACGTACTTGATCTGCGCCTGGACCGGCGTCAGGATCTTGCCGACGTTGCCTTCCTTGCCACCGCCGTCCGCGTTCTGGTCGAAGTCCTGCGAGCCGTCCTGGACACGCACGACCGGCCAGTAGTACGACGACAGGTCGCTCTGGTTCTGGCAGGAGCTCGGCGCCGCCAGCATCGAGTCGTTGGTGGCGAACGCGTTGACCTTCTGGTTGCCGACGTAGTCGTGCAGGTGGTGCGCGCCGTTGGTCACGCCGGGCGCCACGATGACGTTGTCGGTGTTGTGGTTCTTGTTCTGGTTCGTACCACAACGGGTGGTGAAGGTACCGGTCGAGGCCTGGCCGGTCTTCGCCGGCTTGGACAGGACGTTCGGCGCGACCTTCGTGATGTCCACGAAGTCGGCCGCGACCGGGCCGTTGCCGGCCTGCCCGCCGATGTTGGCCGGGGCACTGGCGCTGGCGCTGGCGCTCGGGGCGGCGCTGGCCTGGCCGTTGTTCTGGCCGCCGTTGTTGTTCTGACCACCGTTGTTGTTGCCCTGCCCGGCGGTGGTCTGGTTGGCGGACTGCGTGGTGCAGGCGGCGAGCTGCGACAGCGAGTTGTCGAAGGTGCCACCGACCCGCGTGATGTCGAGCCTGATCCGGTTGATCGTGGCCGCCCGCTTCTCCTTCAGGGGGCCGACGATCGCGTTCTGCACGAAGTTGGCGTCGTTCGCCTGCGCCTGACGGGTGGAGGCGAGCCGGGCGTAGGCCTCGGTGATCTGCTTGTCGAGGTTCGCCAGCTCCGTCGCCACCCCCTGCTTGGCGTTGGCGGGCACGTTCGTCAGCTTCTGGCCGACGTCCGGGCAGGAGATCGTCGCGACCGCGGAGGCGGCGGCGGCTTTGGTGTAGTTCTGCGCCGAGTTGTTCGACTCGTGAGCCGAAGCGTTCATCTGCGCATAGAGCAGCCCGCCCCCGCCGAGTGCTACGGCCGCCGATGCGGCTATGACCTTGACGGTCAGCGGCGAACGGCGTTTGCGTATGTTGCGTCCCATGGAACTCCTCAGACCTTCCTTGCGGGGCGGCATCGAGGCGCCCGACAGGAGTGAAGCGGCGTCCTTTCATACGCAGGTCGCCTCAGAGGTGTTCAGCCGCCTCACAAATTCATCAGAGATTTGTTACGCACTTGGGGCACAACTGCCGTTTGAGCAGGGCAATTTCTGGAAAATTAGCGGTCGCGGTCAAGGTAGGCGAGCACCGCGAGGACGCGCCGATTGTCATCGTCCGACACCTCAAGTCCCAGTTTGGTGAAGATGTTGGACGTATGCTTGGCGATGGCCCGTTCCGTGACGACGAGCTGCCCGGCGATCGCCGCGTTCGACCGCCCCTGCGCCATCAGCTCCAGGACCTCCAGCTCCCGCGGTGTCAAGCCCCCCAGCGGCCGGTCGTCGGCCCGCCGGGACAGCAGCTGCTGGATCACCTGCGGGTCCATGGCCGTACCGCCCGCCGCGACCCGCCGTACGGCGTCCACGAACTGCTCCGCGTCGAACACCCGGTCCTTCAGCAGATAGCCCACCCCGCCGCTGCCGTCGGCCAGCAGCTCCCTCGCGTACAGCTGCTCCACGTGCTGGGAGAGCACCAGCACCGGCAGCCCCGGCCGGTCCCGCCGCGCCGTGAGCGCGCACTGCAGCCCCTCGTCGGTGTGCGTGGGCGGCAGCCGTACGTCGACCACGGCCACGTCCGGCTCCGACTCGGCCAGCGCGCGGGCGAGTTCGGGGCCGGACTCGACGGCGGCCGCGATCTCGAAGCCATGGGCCTCCAGCAGCCGGACCAGTCCGTCGCGCAGCAGGAACAGGTCTTCGGCTAGGACAACACGCACGGAATCTCCATGGTGACCATGGTGGGACCGCCCGCGGGGCTGCTGACGGCCAGGACACCGTCGAATGTACCCAGCCGCCGCTCCACCCCGGCGAGCCCCGACCCGGCGCCGATCACCGCGCCGCCCCTGCCGTGGTCGGTGACCGAGATCCGCAGCATGCCGCCGCCCTCCTCCACGTGATGCAGGTCCACCCAGATCCGGTCGGCGCCGGAGTGCTTGACCGCGTTGGTCAGCACCTCGCTCACCGCGAAGTACGCCGCCGACTCCACCGGCGCGTCCGCCCGCCCCGGCAGCTCCACCGCCACCTCCGTCGGCACCGGCAGCCGCAGCGCCAGCGCCCGTACGGCGTCCCCGAGCCCGCGCTCGGCCAGCACCGGCGGATGGATGCCCCGGACCAGGTCCCGCAGCTCGCCCAGCGCCTCCACGGACGCCTGCCGGGTCTGCGCGAGCAGCTGCCTGGCCTTCTCCGGATCCTTGTCCAGAAGCATCTCGATCGTCCCGAGGTCCATCCCCATGGCCACCAGCCGGGCCTGCGCCCCGTCGTGCAGATCCCGCTCGATCCGGCGCAGTTCGGCCGCCGAGGTGTCCACGGCGTCCTTCCGCGTCTCGGTCAACACCCGCACCCGCTCGACGAGTTCGCCCTGTCCGGGGTCGAGGACGGCACGGGTGAGCCGGAAGTGGGCGGTCAGCAGGGCGGGGGTGTAGCGGAAGGCGGCTACGAGGATGACAGCGCCGAGCGCGGCGGCGGCGAACGCGGTGGCCTGGCCGCTGACCGGCACGAAGCCGTACCAGTACGGGCCGTACTTCCCGTACGGCCCGCCGGTCATGGTCCGCCACAGGCCCGCCGCCAGCGCGAACCCCTCGAACGGATAGAACACCAGCACCGCCGGCAGCAGCGCGGTCACGAACCCTGCCGTCATGTCGACGAACAGCCACAGCACGTCCCGCCCGACCTGCGGGTCGCGCAGCATCCCGAAGGTCCTGGCCCACGGGTTGGCGTCCGCCGGAACCGCCCGGTACGCCGACCGGATCCGCACCCCGCACCACTCGAACGCCAGCCGCCGCCGCACGTCCGCCACGTCCCGCACCCCGCCCAGGATCCACGGCGTGGTGACGATCCCGACCCCGATCGGGATCAGCGCCACCGAGACCGCGACCAGCGTGAAGCAGAGCACCGAGACCGGCAGAATCACCAGCGCCAGCACCAGCCCGCGCACGGCGGCGAGCACGGTCTCCCGGGCCCGGTCGCGGAAGCCCCCGCTGTCTGTGTTCGTCGTCATGCGACCAGTCTCCCGAACCTTCCAGGACCGGGTCACTGGCCCGAAGCCCCATGTCAGGGGGTGGTGCCAGATACACCCCGGGGGCTCTGAGCGCTCCGCTGGAAGTGCCGCGACAGGCCGTGTGCCGACTGCGGCGCCGTCGTGGCTTGTCGCGCCCACGCGGCGGTGGCCGCATATCGGATACGGTCCCGCGCCCCTTACGGGGCCTCAGGCAGCGCCCTGAAGGGGCGCGGGGAACTGCGCGACAAGCCCCCACCGGCCCGCAGGTGAGATCACACCCCTTCCAACGGAATTCCAAGCACCCGCGCCTCGACATCGGGGTCGAGCCCCATCCCCGCCCGCACCGGCGCCGCCCCGCCGAGGCCCCGCAGCCATCGCCACGTGTCGGCCACCGTCTCCTCCGCCGGACGGCACATCAGCCCCGCCGCCAGCGCCCGCGACACGTCCAGGCCGTGGACCCCGTCGTGCAACTCGCTGTCCGCCGGCACCCACACCGGCAACTGCACCCACGGCTCGATCCCGGCGCCGAGGATCACCTCCGCATCGGTCCACCGGAGCTCCGCGTCCGAGCCGGTGCTCCGCCGGCAGGCTTCGAGCAACTCGCCCATCGTGGTGTGCCCGGGCGGCCCGACCAGGTTGTACGGCCCCGACAGACCCCGCTCGACCGCCCCGAGGGTCCACTCGGCGAGGTCGCGGGCGTCCACGAACTGCACGGGCAGGTCGCGCGGGCCCGGCGCCAGCACCGGCCCGCCCTTCGCGATCCGGTTCAGCCACCACGGCAGCCGGCCGACGTTCTCGTACGGCCCGAGGATCAGCCCGGCCCGCACCAGCACCGAACCGTCCGCCCCGAAGGACTCCTCGGCGGCCAGCTCACCGCCCAGCTTGTCCTGCGCGTACTCGGTCGCCTCCGCGTCGGCCGAGGCTCCCTTCACCAGCGGCGCCTCCTCGGTGTAGCCGGCGGGCCGGGGCCACTCGTAGACCGAGCAGCTCGACACGTACGTATACCGTCCGGCACGGCCCCGCAGCAGCCGTGCCGTCTCCCGCACCGCCCGGGGTGCGGCCGACCACGTGTCGACGACCGCGTCCCATTCGGTGCCGTCCGCCAGCGCGGTGAGGCCGTCGGGTGCGGTGCGGTCGCCGTGCAGCGACCGCACCCCGGACGGGGGCCGGCGGTTGCCCCGGTGGAAGACGGTCACCTCCCAGCCGCGCCCCAGAGCCGCCTCGACGACGGCCCGCCCCACGAACTCCGTACCGCCCAGCACCAGAAGTCTCATGCCGCCGATCGTGCCCGCGGGGGACGGCGGACGTAACGGGGTTCAGCCGAGGGCGGAGTTGCCCGTCGGCGACCCGTCAGCGGTCCCTCAACGGCCCGTCGGCGGGGTGTACTTGTATCCCACCCGGCGGACCGTCTGGATCGCCCGGCGGTGCTCCGCGCCGAGCTTGCGGCGCAGCCGGGCGACATGGACGTCGACCGTGCGGCCGTCGCCGACATGGCCGTAGCCCCAGACCGTGGTGACCAGCTGGTCGCGGGTGTGCACCCGGCCCGGATGCGCCACCAGATGGGCGAGCAGCTCGAACTCCAGGTAGGTGAGGTCGAGTTCACGTCCGTCGACCTGGGCGGTGCGCTCCACAGTGTCGACGGTGACGAGCGGCCGGGCGCCGGTCGCGACCGGTTCCTGGGCCGGCTCCTGCGGGTCCGGCACCGCGACCGGCAGGAAGGGCGGCTGCTGGTCCGCCGGGACCAGCACCAGGTAGCCGATCATCGGCGGCTGGCCCGGCAGGGTGGGCAGCGTGTGCTGCGGGGCGGGCAGCCAGGTGGCGCCCGGCGGCAGCAGGTCCGCCATGTCCACGACCTCGTCCCGGTCGACGGCACGCAGCCGGTGCCGGCCGGGCGAGGAGGAGGCGAGGGCGGAGGCGGGGGAGAGAGAACGAGTGGTCGCCATGAGACGTCAGCTCTTTCGCGCGAGGTGTCAGTCGGTCGGGACGACGGCCGCGATTCGTGGTCGGGCGCGCCGGGGACGTACTGCGTTCCGCGCTGGCCGAAGGCCGGGGTGTACGGCTTTAGAGGGCCCGCGCGTTCATCGCGCGGCAACACACCCGGTCGAAGTCGTGGTGCTGACGGGAAGGCCAGAACGGCTCAAGGTCCTGGCGACCCGTCGCGCTGCACTTCTGGAAGCTGGCCATGCGCCCATTGAAGCAGACACAGCCGGGAAACAGGACCCTCCTCTCACTGCTTGGACGCTTCCTTGGCATGACGTTGACGTTGCCCGCCTCACCCCACCAGGCGTTTGTGCCAGGTCAGCGGAGTCACCTCGATCGCCTTGTCCGGATTGCCGTCCCACACCGCGGACAGCCCCGCGGCGGCGAGCGCGGCGGCGACCTCGCGGCCGACGGCCGTGGTGGTGCCGGCGGAGGCGTCGAAGCCGCCGTAGTAGAGGCTGAGGCCGTGGCCCTCGGCGGCGCCGCGGGTGCCCTGGTGGTGGAAGAAGACGAACCCCCGCGCCCCGCCCGCGTCCTCGGCCTCGGCGCCTATCTCGCTCATTCCGCAGGAGCGGCAGCAGGCGAAGTCCTCGCGCGCGACGATGCCCGCGCGCTCCAGGCCCGCGAACGCCCGCGTCAGCCGGTCCGGGTCGGTGAGCCCGGTCCACGCCCGCTGCTCCGCCACCCGCTCCGTCCAGAGCCGCGCCACGATCTCCCGCGCCTGGGCGGAGGAGACCGGCGGCGGGCCGTCCTGGCCGCCGCCCTCCATCAGGTACACGGCCTCCTGGACCAGACGGTCGATGCCCAGGTATCCGTCCCGGAGCAGCGCGCGCACCTGTTCCTCGGCGCGGGCCGCCACCTCGGGCGCGAGCGCGGGCACTTCCTCGCGCGGCGGTATCCCGACCGGCTCCCAGGCGACCCCCGCGTCCCAGCCGTCGTCCTCCCGCGCCCAGCCGACGAGCAGGTCCGCCACCCGCTCCGGGTCCGTGAGGTCCGTACCGGAGAACTCGCCCGCGCCGCGCCGGTGTTCGAGGCGGTAGCCGCCGCCCTGCTCGTGCCACACCTGCGCGAACACGTCGGGCAGGTCCGGGATGCGCTGCGCGACCAGGAAGCGGTTCCCCGCCGCACCGAGCTCCCGCACCGCCGCCCGCAGCTCCTCCGGCGCACTCCACACGTACGTCTGCCCGCTCTCCGTCCAGGCGTTGACGGCGAGCACCTCGTCGATCTCCATGCCCCCACCATGGCATCCGCCACTGACAACGCCGAAGGGGCGCCCACCGCGATCGGTGGACGCCCCTTCCGGGAACCGGGTGGCCGGATCAGACCTGGTCGGCCTTCTCCAGCGCGGAGCAGCAGGTGTCGACGATCAGCCGCGTCACGACGTACGGGTCGACGTTGGCGTTCGGGCGGCGGTCCTCGATGTAGCCCTTGCCGTCCTTCTCGACCTGCCACGGGATACGGACCGAGGCACCGCGGTTGGAGACGCCGTAGGAGTACTCGTTCCACGGGGCGGTCTCGTGCAGACCGGTCAGGCGGTCGTCGATGCCGGCGCCGTAGTTCTTGACGTGGTCGAGCGGCTTGGAGCCCTCACCGAGCGACTCGCAGGCGGTGATGATCGCGTCGTAGCCCTCGCGCATCGCCTTGGTGGAGAAGTTGGTGTGCGCGCCGGCGCCGTTCCAGTCGCCCTTGACCGGCTTGGGGTCGAGGGTGGCGGAGACGCCGAAGTCCTCGGCGGTGCGGTAGAGCAGCCAGCGGGCCACCCACAGGTGGTCGGAGACCTCCAGCGGGGAGACCGGGCCGACCTGGAACTCCCACTGGCCGGGCATGACCTCGGCGTTGATGCCGGAGATCGCGAGACCCGCCTTCAGGCAGTTGTCCAGGTGCGCCTCGACGATCTCGCGGCCGAAGATCTCGTCGGCGCCGACACCGCAGTAGTAGCCGCCCTGGGGGGCCGGGAAGCCGCCCTCGGGGAAGCCCAGCGGACGGGAGCCGTCGAAGAAGGTGTACTCCTGCTCGATGCCGAAGATCGGCTCCTGCGCGGCGAACTTCTCCGCGACCTCGGTCAGCGCGGCACGCGTGTTGGAGGAGTGCGGGGTGAAGTCGATGTCGAGGACCTCGCACAGGACGAGGATGTCGTCGCCGCCGCGGATCGGGTCCGGGCAGGTGAAGACAGGCTTCAGCACACGGTCCGAGGAGTGCCCCTCGGCCTGGTTCGTGGAGGACCCGTCGAAGCCCCAGATCGGCAGCGCGTCCAGACCGGCGGGCGCGCCCGCTATGATCTTCGTCTTCGAACGCAGCTTGGCCGTCGGCTCGGTGCCGTCGATCCAGATGTACTCAGCCTTGAAGGTCACGGGCCACATCCTTCGGGGTGGGTCGGGCGCACTTGCGGGTGCAGCGGCGCTACGGCACTGGGGCGCCTCGGTGTTGCCCGGCAGCCTGTCAACAGGCGATTTCCCGATCATTGCTCGAATGTGAACCCGGTGTTACCTGGTGGTTCTGTGGCGCGACTCACGTTGTGAGAGCGGGGCGGGCGGGGTACGGAGCCCAATTCGGACGCCGTGCCGGCCCCTTCGCGGCGGCCGCCGGCCTTCCCTCCGTGAAAGCCGGCGGCCGAGCCTCGAACCGTCGCCTCGGTCAGCCGACCTTCTCGATCAGCGCACGGCGGATCAGGAACTTGCCGGGTTCCCGGACCTGTTCGAAGGCCGCGTTGTTGAGCAGCACGCAACTGCCGGAGACCGACGTGACCTTCACCGTCGTGGACTTGTTGTTGTCCAGGTTGGTGACCTTCAGCGTGGTTCCCGCCGGGAACTGGTTGCTGGAGGCGGCCGGCGTGCCGGCCTCGCCGGAGAGCGTGACGGTCGAGCCCTTGCAGACCTGCTGCCCGGAGGCGGCGGTGCCCCCGGTGTTACCGGTGTTGCCGGTGGCCGCGCTCTTCGAGGGCGCTGCCGTGGCGGTCTGGCCGGTCTGGCCCGTCTGCGTACCGCTCGCCGCCTGGGAGCCCTGAGCCGACTCCCCAACGACGCAGCCGGACGCCTTCTGCTGCACCTTGATCTGCGCGATGACCGCCTCGCGGTTGGCGATCCGGGCCGACGACTGGGCGTCCGGGTTCGCCTTCTGGTCGGCGATGAACTTCTGGTTGTTGCCGAGGGCCGTGGCCAGCCCCGAGCAGACGGTCGAGTCCGCGGCGGACGACAGTGTCTTCGCGCTCTGCGAGGTCTGCGAGGCGTTCGAGGTGGACGCCAGGACGAAGGCCCCGCCGCCGGCCACGGCTGCGGCACCGACCAGCAGTGCGATCGACTTCTTGGCGCCGAGAGTTCTCCTACGCGACATGCGCGCCTCCTCAAAGGGGGGTGGGGGAGCGTACGTCGGTAGGTACGAGATGCCGAACGTCGTTACTCAGCGGTTACAGGAGTCACTGAAGTAACCTGCGTCACACTTGAGTTGAGCGCTGTTCAGCTCTTGCTCCTGGTCAGCGCTTCCTGTACGGCCTCGTCGGTGCGGGCGACGACCGCCGTGCCGTCGTCGGCGGTGATGATCGGCCGCTGGATGAGCCTGGGATGCTCGGCGAGGGCCGCGATCCACCGGTCGCGCGCGCTCGCGTCCCGCGCCCACTCCTTCAGCCCCAGCTCCTTGGCGACCGCCTCCTGGGTGCGGGTGACGTCCCACGGTTCGAGCCCGAGCCGTTCGAGGACGACCCTGATCTCGTCCTCGGTCGGTACGTCCTCCAGGTAGCGGCGGACGGTGTAGTCGGCCCCCTCGGCGTCGAGCAGACCGATCGCGGTGCGGCACTTCGAGCAGGCGGGATTGATCCAGATCTCCATGCGGGGAACGGTACGCGGGCCGCCGCCGAGGAGTGCTCTGTTCGAATTCGGGGGAGTGTCGTGGGAACCCCTCACGCACATCGCGCCCCACCTGAAAAACCCATCTCCACCTGGCTGTTCGGCGCCTTTACGGACTGTCTCGTTGTCAGTCCCGGCCGGTACACTGGAAGCAGTGTTCGAGAGAGTCGCCGGGGTGTCCGGAGGCCCTCTGACCGCGACAGGAGGATGCCTGTGCCCGCTGCCGCACTGAAGCCGAAGCCGAAGTCCCTGCCGACCCAGTCCACCGCGAAGCATGCGGTCCTGCTCGACTCGCCGTACGCGCCGGCGGAGAAGCGCCCGCTGCCGGCCGGGCGGCCACGAGAGTGGTATGTCACACACAACCGCCGCCTGAAGGCCATGCGCCTCGCCATCGCCCTGCTCGACTCCGGCGTCTACCTGCCCAACCAGGCGCGCAACGAGACGATACGGAGCACGGCGGAGAGCATCGGCATCCACCCGCCGTCGGACACGACGTGCCACATGGTGCGGGCGCTGATGCGTTACTCGCGCTGAGCCGGTGGTGCCGGGTGCCGTGCGTTTGCGGCGGCGCCCGGCACCTGGCGATTGAGGGCCCTTGTGGTCCGGCTGCGGGCCGGTGGGGGTTGCTCGCGCAGTTCCCCGCGCCCCTTACGGGGCGCTGCAGTCGCGTCAGCTTCCTAGCTGCGGGCAGGCGTGCCGCAGGGCGGCACGGGTGGGCGCAGCGGCACCCTGCCAGCGCCGGTAAGCGACCCCACCCCCCGGCTCTCACCCGCTCAGCTCCCGTTCAACCGGCGTACGGAACCGCGGCGTGACCTTCGCCGTGCCCACCCATCCGCGCAGCCGCTCCGCCTCCGCCGCGATCGCCTGCTCGGCCTCTCTCCCGATGCCGGGATCGAGGATCCGCCAGACGATCTCGCCGTCCCGGCGCTGCGCCCAGCCACCCACCACCAGCCCGTTCCACCACACCGTCGGCCCCACGTTGCCGCTTCTGTCGAAGAGAAGCGGCCGGAGCTCCGGCGGCAGGTACCAGTCCCGCTGCTGCCATGCCATGGCCGTCGGGTCGAGGGCGGGGAGGAGGGCCGCCCAGGGGCGGGACGGTTCGGTGACCGGCGGCAGGTCCCCGGCCGTCACGTACCCCGTGTCGCCCTCGTCCAGCGTCACCGGCTGCGCTCCGATGGCGGTCAGCGCGCGGCGGACCTCCGTCACCCGCCACCCCGTCCACCACTTGAGGTCCGCTTCCGTGGCCGGGCCGCAGGCGTGCAACCAGCGGTCCAGCAGGACCGCCTGGGCCGCTGCCGGGTCCAGCTCCGCATGGTCCGGCGCCGGTGCCCAGCGGAACTGGCTGGACGTCCAGGAGCCCAGCGGGCGGCCCCGCACCACCTTGCCCTCCACGCCCAGGACCTTCAGCAGGCGCGTGGAGACGGTGTGGACGCCCTCGTAGCTCTTGCCCGCGGCGTACGCGAACTGCTCGCGCAGGCGTGGTTCGGCGGCCGCCAGTTCCGTCGCCGTCGCCTGGCCGAGCCGGGCCAGCGCGGCCAGCGCCGCGGACTCGACCTCCGCGAGCCAGGCCGCGTCCGGGGCACCGGCCAGCGCCATGTCCTTCAGCAGCTTGGCGCGCTCGCGGGCGGCCACCGTCAGGCCCGTCGACGCGTGGACGACCGCCGTGAGCTCCGCGGGGAAGACGAACACCGTGTGCCGCATGCCGTGCATCCGCACCAGGGCGCGGTCCTCGTACAGGGCCCGCTCCGTCTCCGGCACGGTCTTCGCCGCCTCGGCCAGCCGCGCCCCCACCGCCAGGTACACCGTCGCCGGATCCGAGCCGTGCAGCGCCACCAGCGCCTCGGCGACCTCCGCCGGCGCCGTCGCCCGCGCCGGGCCCGCCAGCAGGTGGCGCACCGCCAGCCGGGCGCGCCGCTCCGTCACCCCGATGTGCCGCCGTCCGCCGCTCATGCCGACCTCCCCGTGGACTCCTGACCGCATCCTGCCCGATGCCACTGACAATCACCTGTTCGGCGGGCTCGGCATGCGCCGGCCCCGGTATCTCCCTTTCACTGCGATCAGCAGGTGACGGAGGGAGCAAGTCGCCAGAGGGAGCCAGTCGACAGAGGGGAGTGCCGTATGACCGCACCCGCCGACCGTGCCGCCCGCGGCAAGGCCGCCCGCAAGCGGGCCCCCCGCTCGGCCCACGCCTTCTGGCTGCCGTCCGTCGACCGCCCCGACCCCGTCGCCGTACTGGAGCGGCAGGGCCGCGACCGGCTGCCCGAACTGCTGCCCATCCGGTACGGGCGGATGGCCGCCTCGCCCTCCGCCTTCCTGCGCGGCGCGGCCGCCGTGATGGCCGCCGACCTCGCCGCCCAGCCGCACACCGGGCTCACCGTGCAGCTCTGCGGAGACGCGCATCTGCAGAACTTCGGGCTCTACGCCTCTCCGGAGCGGTCCCTGCTCTTCGACCTGAACGACTTCGACGAGACGTTCCCCGGGCCCTTCGAGTGGGATGTCAAACGGCTCGCCGCCTCCGTCGCCGTCGCCGCCCGCGAGAACGGGCACGGCGATCCCGCGGCCCGCGCCGCCGCCCGGGCCGCCGTGGCCGCGTACCGGACCGCCATGCGGCGGCTGGCCGGGCTCGGGGAACTCGCCGTCTGGTACGAGCGGGTCGACACCGACAGCCTGACGGCCCTGGCCCGCTCCGCGCGCCGCCGGCGCCGGATCGAGGACACCCTCACCCGGGCCCGGCGCCGCACCAGCCTGCACGCGCTCGGCAGGCTCACCGAGACGACCGGCGGACAGTGCCGCATCGTCAAGGACCCGCCGCTCCTCGAACCCGCCGGCGCCTCCGACATGGCCTCCCTGCGCAAGACCTTCAGCGACTACCGCTCCACCCTCGCCGGGGAGCGCCGCCTCCTCCTCGACCGCTACCGCTTCGTCGACGCGGCCCGCAAGGTCGTCGGCGTCGGCAGCGTCGGCACCCGCTGCTTCATCGTCCTGCTGGCCGGCCGGGACGTCGACGACCCGCTGTTCCTCCAGATCAAGGAGGCCCGGACGTCCGTACTGGAGCAGCATCTGCCGAGCGGGCCCTACTCCCACCACGGCCACCGGGTCGTCGCCGGGCAGCGGCTGCTCCAGGCCGCCGGGGACATCTTCCTCGGCTGGATGACCGGCCCCCAGGGCCGCTCCTTCTACTGGCGCCAGCTGCGCGACATGAAGGGCTCCGCCGAGGTCGCCGCCATGGACCCGAAGGGCCTGCGCGGCTATGCCACGCTGTGCGGTACGACCCTGGCGCGTGCCCACGCCCGCTCCGGTGACCGCATCGCCATCGCCGCCTACCTGGGCGGCACCGACACCTTCGACCACGCGATCACCGACTTCGCCCTCGCCTACGCCGACCAGACCGCCACCGACCACGCCACCCTCGGCGCGGCCGTGACGGCGGGTGTCCTCACGGCGGCGCCGGGGGTCTGAGCCGGCCGTGCCGGTTCAGCCGTGCTGCTTGAGCAGCATCGTGACGAACTCCCGCCGGTCGTCCGGGTGCTCGCTGAACCAGAGGCCCAGCCGGTGCTGTGCGTCCGGGAGTTCGAGGCGGGTGTACCGGGACCGGGTGCGCAGGGCGTCCTGGACGGCCGCCGTGACCTGCGGCGGGATCACCGCGTCCGTGCCCGGCACCGCGAGCACCGCACGGCCCGCGTACGAGCGCAGCGCCTCCAGGGCGGGTGAGGCACGCCAGGCGTCCGGGGTGCGGATGAGCTCGGTGAAGCGGCCGGTGCCGTCGCCGAAGGGGACGTCCCAGGCCTTGGGGGTGTAGACCGCGGGGGAGCACAGGCCGATCGCCGAGGCGCGGTCGCCGTGGTGCCGTACGAGATCCGCGACCGTCTGGCCGCTCATGCTGAACCCCACCAGGATCAGCGGGCGGTCCGGCTCCACCTGGGCGTCGATCACCGCCGCAGCCTGTTCGAAGCGGCGGCGCAGGCTCAACTCCGCGCGGGCACCGGTGCTTTCGCCGTGGCCCGAGAAGTCGAAGGCCAGGGCGGGGCAGCCGTGGGCGGCGAACTCCGCCAGCAGCGGGCGCAGTCGCCGCTCGCTGCCGTTGCCGGCGCCGTGCAGCAGGACGGCGACCGGTCCGCCCGTACCGTCCGGACCGCCCGCGGCCCGGGCACGGACCCCGCTGAGCCGCTCGCCGTCGTACTCGTGGGTGAAGTCGGTGAGTTGAAGCATGCCGCACATTCACCCACGGGTGCGCCCCCGCGTGCACGCACGAAAACGGGATGCACGCCGAGTGACCGGCTCCCTACGCTGGAGAAGCGTTGCGGAGTGGTCCACCACCGCTTTCCGAAGGGCCGGCCGCGCCCCCCGGACTCGGGGCTACACTGCCGCGCACCGACGGACGGCCGCCCGTCCCCCGCGTGCCGTCGGATCCGTCGACCGCTCACACACCCACGCCATGGAGACCCGTCATGGGCACCATCGTCCTATCCGGAACCGTCGTCCTGGTCATCCTCGGATTCGGCAACCACAACTGGTGGCTCGCCGCCGTCGCCCTGCTCTTCCTGTACGTCCAGTACGGGCGGGGCTCGTCGTCGGCCTCCTCGTCGGGCGGTTCGTCCGGCGGGGGAGGGGGCATGGCCAGCGACTACAAGACGTACCGCGACCGCCGTGACCAGCAGGCCAAGTGGGAGCGCCGCTACCGCCGCGAGCGCCCCCTGGAGTCCCGGCGCCAGCAGAACGAGAAGGGGAAGCAGGGGAAGCAGGGGAAGTAGGGGAAACAGCGGAAGCAGGCAGCGGGTGCCCCGGCCGGTCAGAGGCCCGGGGCACCCCAGACCGGGAACCAGCGGCTGAGGTCCTGCTCGATCCGCAGGTCGTTCGCGAGCACCGCCTTCACCTGCAACTCCAGCGCGCTGTCCCGCCGTTCACCGGATCCGGGCAGCGGTGCGAAGGGGTAGAACGTCCCCCGCTTGTAGAGGTACACGAGCGCGAGCCTGCGCCCGCGCTCGTCCTCGAAGGCGGCCAGGGAGCAGAGCAGCTGCGGGCCGAAGCCGTTGACCTCCATCGAGCTGTTCACCGCGTGCAGGTCGTTGACCAGCTGCGGAAGCTGGTCGGAGGGGCGCTGCGAGACCAGCCAGGAGTAGCCGTAGTCGTCCTGCCGCAGCTCCACCGGAACGCCGGCGCGGTCCGTGTCCGCGTCGAGGAGTGCCTGGACCTCCCGGTGGGTCTGCTCGAAGGCGGCGCCCTCCACGGTGGCGAAGCACACCGCACCCCCGCCGGTGGGCGTGAACCCGGCCGCGGCCTCCAGCGTCACCGCCGCCGACGGCAGCGCGAACAACTGGTCGAGATCGGGCGCGACCGGCTTCGTACGGCCCAGCAGGATGTCCAGGAACCCCATGCTCACCCGGCCTTTCCGGGCGTCGCCGCCTCACCCAGCTCCGCCGAGATCCGCCCCAGCTGCTCCAGCCGCTGCTCCAGGGACGGGTGAGTGGAGAAGATGCGCTCGATGCCGGGCTCCTTGCCGGTCGCCGGGGTGAAGTAGAACGCGTTGAAGGCCTGGGCGGTGCGCAGGTCCTTGGTCGGGATCCGGGCGATCTCACCGGAGACCTTGGTGAGCGCCGAAGCCAGCGCGGAGGGCCGGCCGGTGAGGTGGGCGGCGGCCCGGTCGGCGGCCAGCTCCCGGTACCGGGACAGCGCCCTGATCAGCAGGAAGCTGATCGCGTACACGGCGGCGGAGACCCCGATGATCGCGGCGAACACGGCGGCGGTGTTCTGGTCCCGCCGGCCGCCCCCGAAGAGCTGTGAGTAGAACGCGAACCGCACGATCAGCCCGGCGATGACCCCGAGGAAGGACGCGACCGTGATCACGGCGACGTCCTTGTGGGCCACGTGCGACAGCTCGTGCGCCAGCACGCCCTCCAGCTCGGCGGGCTCCAGCCGCCGCAGCAGCCCCGTCGTCACGCACACCACCGCATGATCGGGGTTCCGGCCGGTGGCGAACGCGTTCGGCATGTCCATCTCGGAGACGGCGACGACCGGCTTCGGCATGTCCGCGATGGCACACAGCCGGTCCACCACGGCATGCAGCTCGGGATACTCCTCCCGCTCCACGACCCGCCCGCGCATGGCGTACATCGCGATCCGGTCGGAGAACCAGAACTGCGCCACGAACATGGCGCCCACCAGGACGACGACCAGCAGCCACGACTTCAGCAGCACGATCAGCGCGGCAACGAAGCCGACGTACAGCAATCCGAGCAGGAACAGCGTGACCGTCATCCGCACGGTCAACCGCCGGTCGCTCCGGAAGCGGCTCTGCATCTTGCACCACCCCGCAGTCAGGCACTCGTCCCGCTGTCCAGTGTGCACCTGCCGAGAGCAATGAGAAGGCTCCGAAAACGCCTAGTAGCGGCAAAGGCTCAGGCCGGCCCGTTCCAGCAGCGCCGCCGCTTCCTCGGACCCGAGCGGCACGTCCGGCGTCGGGTGCCACTGCCGGACGGACCGCTCGGCCCAGCCCCGCAGTTTCACGTCCGGGTCGTCGAGCAGCGCGACCGCGGCCCGCAGCCGTACGAGTCCGCCCCGCCCGTCCAGCAGCCGGAACGCGGCGACCCGCGCATGCCGCGCCCGGCCGGCCGCGAGCCGGTCCATGAGCCACCCCGCGTCCAGCGACCCGGCGGACGGCAGCAGGCTCACGGTCGCCTCCCGGACGACACCCGGAGCCGGGTCGTCGAGCAGCTCCCGGAACCGTCGTACGTCCGTGACGTCGAGGATCCGCAACCCGGCCACCGCGCCCGCCCGCACAGCGGGTGAGGGGTGGGCGAGCAGCGGCACCAGCAGCTCGGCGTCCGCCCGCGCTCCGCACTCGGCCAGCCCCACGACCGCGCCGGACGGCAGCGCCGGGTCGCCGGCGTCGGTGACCCGGCGCCGGTACCAGGGCAGCGGATCGGTTCCGTACTGCCGGACCACGTAGCGCGCACAGGCGCGTACGACGCCGGACCGGTCGGCGAGAAAGTCCGCCGCCCGCTCCGGTCGCCCGGCCCGCCGCAGTGCCGTCACCCCGATCGACCGGACCCGCGGCCCGCGCGCGGCGAGCAGCGGTCCGAGCACGTCGTCGGCGTCCGCACCCTCCGGCAGGAGGGCCACCGCGGCCTCGGCGCAGAGTGTCTGGACGGTGGGATCGGAGTCCTGGGCGGCGGCCCGCGCCAGCTCGGCGGCGGACAGCCTCCCCTCCGCCACGGCCAGGCGGTGGGCGAAGCGACGGACGGTACGGTCGCCGTCGGCGCGCAGCCGCCCGAGCTGCTCGTGCGACGCGCCCCGCAGGACGTCGCCGAGCACCTCGACGGCGAAGTCCCCGCGCCCGCGCCGGCCGAGGAGCAGGACCAGGGGTGCGAGCGGGACGGCGGCGTCCGCGTCGAGGGTCTCGCGCAGCAGGTCCCGGGCCCGCTCCCGTACCGGCGCGACCCAGTCGGCACAGCGGACGACGACCAGCGGCAGCAGTCCGGGGAAACGCGCCGCCCGCTCCAGCGCCGCCGCCCTGATCCGGCCGTCCCCATGGCAGAGGGCCAGCGCGGCCCGCGACTCGGTGAGCGCGTCCCTGCGCTCGCCGTCGATCTCGGCGCGACTCGGCAGCGCGTCACGCAGCCTCCAGGACCGGGCACCGGCGTCCAGGGCGAGCCAGCCGAGCGGATCGGCGCCGTCGAACACGTCGCTCGGCGCGGCCCCCTCGGCAAGCCGCAGCGCCACGGCCTCGCCGTCCCCGTACTCCTCGCGCATCCCCGTGCTCCGTTCCACCTGGCGTTCGGGTGATGTTAGACGGCGGGGCGGACGCGGCTCGCGCCGATTGCGCGGGGCCCACGACGGGCCGGTGCGTCGGGTTCCTAGTACGGCGACCGTGTCTGTATGTACCCCAGCAACAGGATCACCGCCGCGACACACCCCAGCACCACCGCCGTCGACACCCACGACGACCGGCGCGGTGTCACCGGCCCCGGATCCGCCCGGAACGGCGCCGGGGCCGGGGGGTTCTCCTTCCAGCGGGCGGCCAGCATCCGGGCCCGCGCGGACGGCTCCTTGTGTTCCGCCTCGGCGGCCCACCTGAGGTCGAACTCGTGCTTCTCGTCGTCCTGTTGGGACATCCCGGCTCCCCCGTCTCGAACATCAGTACCGACGCACGATACGACGACGCCCCCGCCCTGAGAAACAGGAACGGGGGCGTCGACGGCCGGAACGGCGCCTGTCACACGTCGAAGAAGTGATGTTGCAGCGGTGCTGCCTTGGAGCCCTGTTCGCAGGGTCGCTCTGACCAGTCAGAACGTCGTCGTTGTCTGTCGTTGTTGGTAGTCGTTGGCCGTCCCCGGACGGCCCAGGGACGGCCCGGCGGATGCGAGTTGCCCGCGACATGCCCGCAGCGGCTTTCAAGACCGCGGAGCGCGACCCACCGCGAGCAAGTGGGAGCTAGCAGCGAGCAGCTCCGGGTACGGTTCAGCCATCCGCGCGGCTTCCATAGCTGAGGCGATCAGCTCATCGGTAGGGCCTTCGCCAGGCTGCTGCTCGACAGCCTTCACGAGCGACCATGCCGGACCTTCGATCCCGAAGACTTCCACGTCAGTGAGCCCGGCCTCGCGAAGCTCATCCGCAAGTTCCTCTGCACGATGGAAGTACGCCAGAGTGAAGTGCGCTCCGTCGTGCACGGCTGTGCGAAGAATCTTGGACACCGGCTCACGCATGCGCTCCGTGTGCAGGTGGGCGTACGTGACGTGTTCGAAGAGCGAGGCGTAGCGGTTGATCGCTGCTGCGGCCACCAGTCCATCGGGTTTCACTACGCGGCGCGCTTCCCCGAGAGCCCTACGGCGGTCAACCGCGTCGGGCAGATGATAGAGCGGCCCCAAGAGCTGGACGACGTCGAAGCTGTTGTCGGCTGCTTCTAGGGCCCGCGCGTCTCCGATCGCTGCGGAGCAAATCGCGGACGCCTGCTCTACGTGACGGGGGACGGGGTCCACCAGCGACACCGTGTACCCGTCCTTGACCAGCCACTCTGCGTGCACCCCCGGCCCGCCGCCGACGTCCAGCACGCTCGCGGGCGCCGCCGGCAGAAAGCGGCGCAGGAGTTCCTTGGTCCGGGCCAGCTCAAGGCGCCCATCGGCTGAGCGATGCAGGCGTCTGCTCTCGTCCACGGTCTCGCTGTAGAAGCGCAGAACGGAGGGAGCCAATCCGAAATTAGACATAGCGGCAGTATGCTGTGTACCGGTGGACCAGTCCAGCAAGGTGGCAGCAAGAAGGGCAGTCATGGCGCTACTGAAGTACGAGGAGATTGCGGAGTCGCTACGGGCCCGCATCGCCGCGGGCGAATTCGGTCCTGGTGAGATTGTGCCGTCTGGGCGCGACCTTGCGGAGCAGTGGTCGGTTTCCCGCGCGACGGCCATCAAGGCGATGGATGTGCTGCGGAACGACGGCGTTGTCGTGGCCAAGCAGGGGACGGGCTTTGTCGTGACGGAGACGCCCGTCGCGCGGCCGGCGGGAGCACGACAGGCGGGCTCCACCCGCGTCACCGGGGGTATGCCCTTCCTGCGTGTAGGTGAGCCGGATTGGGCTGAGCCGCCCGAACGGGTGGCGGCGGTACTGGGCATGGCTCCGGGCGTCTCTGCCCTGCGGCGCATCCGGATTCACCAACTCCCGGACGGAAGCCCGCACAGCTACGCCGAAGCATGGTTTCCGCCTGAGGTTGCGGAAGCGTCCCCCCGCCTCGCGCAGACCGCCCCCATCCCAGAAGGGACGACTCGATACGTACGGCGACAGACCGGCCGCTTCCCCTCGGAGGGGGTGGACGTGACCACGGTTCGGCTGGCCACGGAGGACGAAGCTCGCCACCTGGGTCTATCTGTGGCAACGGCGGTTGCCGTGGTACTGCACACCGCCTATGACCAAGAGGGGCGTCCACTCGTATGCGAGGAGGGCGTCACACCCTCCCCTCACTACGAACGGGTAGATACATATGCGATGTAGGTCGAAGTTATCCATAAAGAAGCTGGACCGGTCCGCCGGTCCAGCTTTTTTGTTTCCTCTTTCTCTTCGCTGACCTGCATGGATCGTCAGATCGCCGCGGCCTAACGGGACTTGGCAGTTGACTGGACCGGTCCACCGGTCCAGTCTATGGATGTGCCCGGAGGAAAGCCCGCAGGGGTGAGTACGACAGGCGCAGGAGGGCCCTCTTTGGGCTGCTCCGAACAGGGCGGTGAACGCTGCAAGGCCGCCCGCTAAGGCCCAGGTGAAACAGGGTTTCGGCCCGTACTGGGGAGGTGGCCCGGCGACCGCGAGCAACGGCCGGAGAGTGGGGACACGGTCCCCCTTGCAGTGCAACATCCCCTGTCATTTCGCCTGGTTGGAGGCTTCGTGTGCCGACGACAGCTTTGGGCGCAGTCGTGATGGATCGGCCGGCGGCGCCAGCGCTTCAGCCCGGTTCGTGAGCGGAACGCGCGCCCGCGACCAATCCGATCCGTCTCTTCAGCCCGCCAATCGCAGCGGCTAGCGCTGCGGCCGGTTGCCTCTCTCGCCCGTCCGGCTCCGCACGGTGTGCGGTGGTCGTACGGGCGGGGGCGTGGGGAGCCGGATGTTCCGACTTCAACGGCGTGCGGCTCCCGGGGTGCCTCCCGGGAGCCGCTGTTCGGGCCGTTCACCTGGTTGAGAGGAACACGACCCATGAAGATTGTCCCCCGCCACAGCCTCAGTCAGCAGCAGTTCAGCGACCGCGCACTGACGGGACGGGACGACGGCCCGACGGCCGCGGAACTGGACGCCATCGAGCGCGAGATGCCGCTGATCACCGCGGAAGTCGAGTTGCTGGACGTTGAGATTTCCCTGATGGACCGGACGCCGACGGAGGTGGACCACAAGCGTCTGCGCCGCGCGCAGCACAAGGTGCTGAACGAGCGGACCGCGCTGGTCAACCGCAGCGTCACGAGGGAGGCGGCGTGATCCGCATCGTCACCGCGGCGCGTCTGCGCCGGATGAGCGAGTCGACCGAGCAGGCCAGTGCCCGCGTCCGGGAGATCCAGGGGCAGGCGGATGCCGCGAACAGCCGGCACGTCCGCGAGGCGTGGAACCTGCTCGCGCGGGCCGAATCCGCGGAGAGCGACGCTGCGATCCTGCGGGAGATCATCCTTCACCTGGAGGATGCCCTGGAGGCCGCGCGAGCCGATGCGTCGGAGCAGGGTGACCAGGCGCGTGCGCTGCGCAAAGAACTGGACGTGCAGCAGAGCGGCGCGCTGGTGCTGCTGCTCCACTACGGCGAGCCGCACAGCATCCACGCCAACCACGCCGACGCGCACGCCTACACCGCCACCCACGGCGTGCCCGTGGACACGTGGGGCCCGCGCAGTGAACGCCCCGCCGCGGACGTCAACTGGGTGAGCGTCCCGTTCATCCGGGATGAGGCAGTGAAGGGCTTCCGGTCGGTGGAGGTGCGCTCCCCGGAGAGCTGGGAGGGTGCGGCATGAACGGTGTTCAGATCCGTTCAGCGGAGCGCGCGCTGTCGGTCGGCACCTGGCTGATCGTGGCTGGCGCCATGCTGTACTCGATCTTGACGGTCACTCCGCTGATGGCCGCGCACACCCCGGCCCGGTGGGGCTGGACGGCCCCGATCCTGCCGCTCGTGGTCGATGCCGCGGTGGTCATCTGTGTCCGCCTTGACTCCGTGCTGGCCCGGCTGGGTGGGCACGGCGGGGCGTGGCCGGTGGCGCTGCGGTGGATGACCGGTGTGATGACGCTCGCGCTGAACACTGCCGACTCCGGACTGAGGAAAGACCTGGTCGGCGTGGCTGTGCACGCGGTGGCTCCGCTGCTGCTGATCGTCACGGCGGAGACCGGTCTCGCCTACCGCCGCGCCATCACCACGGCCGTCACGGCTCTGGAGGAGCGGCAGCGCGCAGAGCGGGAGCGTCGCGAGCAGGCCGCCCGCGACCGCGCGGATGCGGCCCTGCTGCGTCAGCGTGAGGAGCGTGAGCACGCGGCGATGTTGGCGCGTGAACAGCGTGAACATGAGGCCCGGCTCGCGTGGGAGGCGGGTGAGCGCGAGGAGCGCCGCCGCCGCGAGGAGCGCGAGCAGCAGGCCGCCCGCGAGCAGGACGCGCGGGCTGAGCGTGAACGCCGTGAACACGACCGTGAACAGCGTGAGCGCGAGGAGCGTGAGCGTGAACAGCAGGCCGCGCAGCAGGCCCGGACGGAGTTTCGGGAGCGTGAGGAGCGGGCCCGCCGTGAACGCGTAGCGCTGCTCCAGCGCGGGCCGGCCGCGGGCAAGCTCCCCGAGGACGACGCCCGCGCGATCACCGCGGCCGCCTTCACCGAGGGCATGGCGGTCCGGGCTGCTGCGGAGTTGTGCGGCTGGTCGGTGGGCTGGGTGTCCGCCCGTTACGCCGAACACCGCGACCCCGACAACGGCGGCGCCGAACTGGCCATCGCCAGCCGCTGACGAACAGCCGCCCCGCATCGGCAACCGGCTGTCAGCTGATCTTGCGCAGCACCCCAACCACACCCCTTTTGACCAAGGAGTTTCCTGCTGTGTCCAGCCGTACCCGCGCCCGCCGCCGCACGGCCGCGAGCGTCCACTCCATCCACATCCCGCGCCAGCGCGGCCGCCGCGGCTCCCAGCCGTTCATCGTCGTCGTCCCCGAACACCCCTCCCTGACCCGGGAGGCGTTCGGGTTCGCCGGCCGCCTGCTGTGGCGCTTCCGCTCCGCGCTCGCCCCGACCCTGCTCGCCCTGCTCGCGCTCGCCCTCACCGCCGTCATGCACGCGCTGAGCTGCTGGTACGGGCTGGTGTTCCTGCCCGTGGCGCTGGCTCCGGCCGCGTGGCTGGGCATCATGCACGTCCGCCGGCCCCGGTCCGGCAGCACCCTCTACTGGCGGATCACCGCCTCCGCGGCCGTGACGCTCGCGGTCATCTGGCTGCTGCTGGCAGCCGTGTTCGGGCCGTTCGCGGGCCCGCTGGAGGGCATCTGGCTGTCCGGGTGGATCCTCGCTCAGGCCGCCTGGCTCATCGTCCGTCGCTCGCTCTGACCTGAGGAGATTGCCAGATGGCTGACAACGGATCCGCCAACCGGGCCAACAACCGCCGCTACCGCGAGGCACAGCAGGGGAGCAGGCCGCGGATCGATGAATCCAACGGCGCCTATGCCAAGTCGTCGGTGAACAACAAGACCTGGTTCGCGCCCGGCTTCACCGTCAACGTCAACGCCAGCAGGAACACCAACGGCGGCGCCGCGGGCGGCGGGAACGGCGGCCGCTCGCACGCCGAAGCCCTGCTCCCGGCCCCGGAGTTCACCTCCCCCGCGCAGGTGCGGAACTACTGCAACAGCCTCCGGGCCGCCGCGGTGACGCTCTCGATCGAAGTGGCCATGGGTGCCGAGATCCTCAAGGGCGTTCTGGAGGTGGTCCCCGACCCGGAGGGACGGCCGTTCGGCTCCCGCTCGCGGGCCCGGAAGGTGTCCCGCAAGCTCCAGAAGTCCGCCGACGCCCTGCGGGACGCAGCGAAGAACGCCGCCGCCACCTACGCCACGTTCCAGCAGCAGTACGAGGAAGAGATCAACCGGGTCCGTCACCGTGCCCGGCGTCCGCAGCAGCCCCAGATCAACTGGGCCCAGCAGTAAGAAGGAGGTTGCTCGATGGCTGAGCGCACCCAACAGCAGCAGTTGGCCGAACTGCTCGAAGCACAGCTCCAGGGCGGCTCCGACGCGGGCGGCGTGGGCAAGTACCTGCTCCACCGGGCCAAGCCCCATCTGCCCCCGTGGCTCGGGTGGGCCGGCGTCGGTCTGGCCGGGACCCTGGGACATCTGCGGTGGGCGGACAGCGCCGCGGCCGGCGTCGGCTTGACGCTCGTCTCGGTCGCGTTGTCGGGGGCGACGTGGTGGGCGGGCCGGTCGACCAGCCAGCAGCGGCGCCTGCACTCAGCCATCACCGTGGCCGCGGGCTCTGCCTGGCTCACCGCGGCGTGCCTGGCCGGGCCCACCGCCGGACCGATCGATGACCTCTACCTGATGGGCGGGCCGGCGGTCGCCCTGTCGTGGAACATCCGGATGGTGCTCCGGCACACCGCCGACCCCACCGGCGAGTCCGGCGACAAGGGGCTGCTGGAAAAGGTCGGCCTGGCGCGCGCCCAGCTCGGGACGGCGAAGGTCGAACCCAACCGCGTGACGGCGCCGTTGGCGGTGGAGGCGGGTGAGCAGACCCACGACGACGTCACCAAGAGCCTGGCCCGGCTCGCGTCCGCGATGGACCTGCCGACGTCCGCCCTCCGCTACACCCCCGACCCCGGCTCCGCGCGGCGCGGTGAGCTGGTGATCGTGCCGGAGGACATGCTCTCCGAAGTGATCGAGTGGGAGGGACCGTCGAACCTGGGTGGCTCGATCGCCGAACCGCTGGTGATCGGCCGCTACGACGACGGCTCCCCCCTCGTGATCTGGCTCCCGGGGGACCCGGAGTCCGGCCGCAACGGCACCCACGTCCTCATCGCCGGCGGCACCGGGTCGGGCAAGGGCGACACCGCGCTGAACGTCCTGTCGGAGATCGTCTCCCGTCAGGACGTCATCGTGTGGTTCTCCGACCCGAAGGCCTTCCAGGACTTCGCCCCGCTCCGGCCCGCGCTGGACTGGGGTGTGGAGGGCGGCACGCCGACGGAGGTACTGGTGGCGGCCGTGGAAGCGGTCATCCCCGCCCGCACCGGCTGGCTGGGGGCGCACGGCTACCGCCAGTGGGTCCCCGAGGCAGCGCAGCAGCAGACCAGCCCGGAGCACTCGTGTCGCGGCGATGGCCGGGCGTGCGGGTGCGAGGGGATGCCGTTCCTGGTCACCTGGTTCGAGGAAGCCGCGAACACCCTGCGCCTGATGGGCGACGACGCGTTCACCGGCATCGCTCAGGAAGCCCGTTCCGCGGGCATGTCGCTGATCGTGTCGCTTCAGCGGCCGTCCTACGACCAGATGTCCACCAGCACCCGCGCGTCCCTGCCGTCCGTGATCGCACTCGGCTGCGACGCACGCGACGAGGGATTCTCCCTGCCGGACGAAGTCCTGGCCGCGGGCGCCCACCCCGGGGCATGGGGCAACCGGCGGCCCGGCTACTGCTACGTCGTCTCTCCGGGCATCCCCGAGGATCGCTACCCCTCCCCGGGCCGCGGCTGGCGCTTCACCCACCGCGCCGTCCCGGTCATGGAACTGCTGGCCCAATGGGCGCAGCGCAACGGCGCCACCGCCGACCCGGTCACCGCGGGCGCGGCCTCCGCGGTCGCGGGCACCGCCTACGCCGGCCGCCCGGCGGACGGCATCGAGCAGCCGCCCGTGCTCAAGGCCGTCAAGGAGGACGACGTGGACGACGCGGGCACGCTGGTGGACCCGGAGGACGCGGGTATCGACCCGGAGGCCGAACTCCCGGAGCCGGAGCAGGGCGACGACGCCCCGATCTTCGGCCAGGAGCAGGGGCACAAGCCCTCCCCGGAGGAAGCCCGCCGACTGTTCGCGGCGGCGCTCGCGGAGTTCGAGACCGAGGGGCGCATGGTGGTCGGTCCGAAGGACTTCACGGACTGGTGCGACCGGCACAACCTCTCCCGCTCCTGGGTCTCCCTCCGGCTCAAGGAAGCCGCGCAGGACGGCCGGCTGGTGCCCACCAACAGCACCGGCCGGTGGCGGATCGTCCCCGTCCCGGTGGCCGCCTGACACCCGTAACGCGTTACGCCTGCCTAACAGCCAAACCCTTAGGCAGGCGCACGCGTTACGGGCCCTAACAGCCGCCGATCACACCCCCTAACACCCGTTCGTAACACCTGCTCGCGGGCCCGCGTCACACCTTGTGCGCGGGCCCGCGGCCGTCCCTGAACGGAGGCCCAGTGACCCTCCCCAACGACCCTGCCGGCCCGCTCCGGCCGGCCGTCCCGATGACCGACGCCGAAGCCGCGGCCGAAGCACAGCGGATCATCGCCGACGCCTACCGACCCGTGCCCGCGGTGCCCACCTCCTACCGGGACGACAGCCCACTGCCCCGGTACGGGAGCGCGCTGCCGGTCACCCAGCAGGGCATCCCGCCCATGTCGCAGAAAGCGACCGACGCAAGCCGCCTGATGATCACCGGAGGACTGGCCACCGTGCCCCCGGGACTGATCGCCATCGGCCTGCTCATCGCCTCGCGGCACGCCGACCCCACCGTCATCGCCCTGCTCCTGGGCGGACCCGCCGTGCCCATCTTCGCGCTCGCCCGGCTGCTGCGCCGGGCCAAGGACGTGGTGCCGCCGGAGATCCACAACCACTACGACGGACCCGTCTACCAGGACCACCGGCACGTCCACTCCACCACCCGCGGTGTGTGGGCCAAGACCACCAACCAGCAGTAGGTCAGGGTTCCGCACCCAGATCCATCCGCATCGCCTGGCGCAGCGCCAGGTGCACTTGGTCGTAGCGGGCGCGGCCGGCGGCGTACTCGTCGCTGTCGGGGAGCAGGCCGTCCGCGACGATGTCCCGGATGTCCCGCAGGCGCCGGAACGTGTCCTCCGCGGGGGACACGACGGACGGCGGTGCGGCGATGGCCAGTTCGTAGCGGAGGCTGACGCAGGGCTCGAACGCGTCCCAGACCGCACGCCTGCGCTGATCAGCGGGCATGTCCCGCTCGCGTGCCATGAGGCTGCACGTGTGCCGCGCCTTGGCCAGGGCGGCGAGATACGAGCCGTACAGCACCCGCCGGGTCTCCAACTGCTGCTCACCGCGGTCGCGCCGCCAGCGCCGTTGGTCCAGGAATCCCGCCGACACGGTGGCGATCCCGCCTCCGACAACCGTGCTGGCCAGCGCTAACCACTCCACAGGAGCACCCCCGAAACCCCGTGTCAGTCACAGCGTGGGGCGGCCCGTTCCGCCAAGAAGCCGGGCCGCCCCGCCCCAGCCGTCCAACTGAACAGTGGAGGTCACCCAGCATGACCCAACTCGGCCCCATCGGGGGCGCCTTGGGGACACGTCTCCGGATCGTCGCGTTGTGCGCCGGCTACGGCGGACTGGAAGCCGCGATCCGGGCTGGTATCGGCGGCCGGGTCGCGGCGTTCGCGGAGAACGACCCGCACGCCGCGGCCGTGTTCGCCGCACGGCACCCCGGGGTGCCCAACCTCGGGGACATCACCGCCGTGGACTGGGAGCAGGTCCGCGACGTGTACCGGCCGGACGTGATCGGGGCCGGTTTCCCCTGCCGCAACATCTCCAACGCCGGACGAAGGGACGGGATCAATGGCCAGTGGTCACGCGTCTGGAAAAACGTCGCTCAGGCTGTGGGCGTCGTTCGACCGCGCTACGTCTTCCTGGAAAACGTGGCGGCGCTCCGCTCGCGGGGGCTGGACGTCGTCGCCCAAGACCTGGCCGCGATCGGGTATGACGCGCGGTGGACATGTCTACGAGCTGGTGACCCCGAAGTCGGTGCCCCGCACCCGCGCGACCGCTGGTTCTGCATCGCCCATCCCGCTGATGCCGACCCCCACCACTGCGGATGGAACAGGCGGCCCGGGCACGTCCCCGAAGCGCCAGGGAGGGATGAACCTGCGCACCGCGGTGACCCTGCTCCCCGCGCCTCCGCCCGAGGAGTGAGTCTGCTGCCCACCCCGGTCGCACGGGACTGGAGGTCGGGCTCGATGCAGCTACTCGGCCCCAACGTGCGACATCTCAACGAGGTGGTCGTCAACCTGCGCCCCACGCCGAAGGCATCGGACGGCCCGCACGGCGGCCCGAACCAACGCGACACCAGCGGGCGCTACTACCTGCCCGGGCAGGCCGTCCGGCTCGATG
The DNA here is from genome assembly GCF_019091475.1 of Streptomyces sp. GbtcB6. Lineage (NCBI taxonomy): Bacteria > Bacillati > Actinomycetota > Actinomycetes > Kitasatosporales > Streptomycetaceae > Streptomyces > Streptomyces sp. GbtcB6. The sequence goes on from NZ_JAGXJL010000022.1 coordinate 154,689, forward strand.
GTCGATGGATCGCCACGGACGGCACCGACTACGGGCCCGCCATCCGCCGCTGGGAGCACATCACCGGGCGGCTGGCCCCCTGCTCGACCGAACCGGGCACCCGCGGCAACCGCCGCCTGTCGCCGGCGTTCGCGGAATGGATGATGGGCCTGCCCGCAGGCTGGGTCACCGCCGTCCCCGGCATCCCCCGCAAGGAACAGCTCAAGATCCTCGGCAACGGCGTCGTCCCGCGGCAGGCACACCACGCGTACGGCCTGCTACTGGGCACCTCCCTGGCCAGCCTCCGTGAGGAGGTGGCCGCATGACCGCCCCGGCAGAACTGACGCTGTTCGACGCCGACATCGCCCCGGAGCCCATGCCCGGGGCGGTCGGCTACCAGGTCGCCGACACCGCCGCGTACGGCGGTGCGCTGGCCGGGGACGGCTACGGCTGGCTGGGCCGCCTGCTCCCGCCTCCGGTCGCGCTGCCGTGCCCGCGCTGCCGGCGGCCGATGCGCCTGGGTGCGGTGCCGCTGCTGTGGGAGTGCGTCCCCTGCGATGCCCGCGACGAAGGGAGGAACAGCACATGACCAGCACCACCCAGAAGCCGACGCCGACTCCGACGCTCCGGTCGGGGACGCGGCTCACCTACCCGGAGGACTCCCGGCACGCACGCTGCGAGACCTGCGGACTGCCGCGCAACCCGCTGTTCCAGACCACCCCGGAGACCCACCGCATCGAGCAATCCGGGAAACCGGTGCCCGCGCGGGTGTGCCTGCGCTGCTGGGCGAAGCACCACATCGACGCCGACGACGTCTGCCCGCACTGCGGGAAGGACATCACCGAGGAACCGCTGTGGTGACCTACACCCGCACCCACAACGGCCACACCATGACCGTCAACGCCCCCGCGAGCGCCGACGAGTTCGACCCGTCGGCGTTCGCTGCGTTCACCGGGTCGGATCCGGTGCTGGGTCTGGACGTGGAGACCCGGGCCATCGTCAAGGGCGGCCCCGGGCACTTCCGCCCCGACGCCGGAGTCCGCCTGGTGCAGTTCGGCACCCCCACTACCGCGTGGGTGCTCAACCCGCTCATCCCCGAGCAGCAGCAGGCCATCCGCAGCGTGCTGGCGGATGAGCGGCGCCACTTCGTCACCCACACCTCCTACGACGTCCTCGCGGTGTGGTCGGCGTTCGGCATCCCCCTCGGTCAGCGGGTGGTCGACACCCACCTGCTGTCGAAACTGCTGGTGCCCGACGAGCGGGCCGGTCACGGGTTGAAGGAGCTCACCGGCCGCTACCTGGATGACGGGCTGAAGCAGGCGGAAGCCGCCCTGCACGCGCGGATGCGGGCGCTGGCCCCGGTCGGCTCCCGCGCCGGCAACAACCCGGTCGACTGGGGATGGAACCACCTCCCCGCCGACGATGAGGCATACGTGGTCTACGCGGGACTGGACGCCGTCTACGTGCGGCGTCTGCTGCCGCTGCTGCTGGCCCGGTGCACGCCGTTCTCCCACCTGGTGCAGATGGAGGCCTGGCTGGCGGCGCAGTCCACCGGGATCACCGTGCGCGGCCTGCTCCTGGACGTCCCCTACACCCGAAACCTGCTGGAGCAGGTGCAGGGGGAGTTCGACCAGGCTGCAGCCATGATCCATAGCGCGCTGGGGTTCTCGGGGACGTCGCCGCGGTTCGCGGACTGGCTGGAGCAGCAGGTCACCGGGGTGACGCTGCCGCGCACCGACGGCGGGCGCGTGCAGGTGACCGCGGATAGCCTTGCTCAGCTCCAGCAGCAGGTCACCGACGGCGCCGCGACCTTGACCGAGCAGGGCAGGGAGTTGGTGCGGGCGCGGCAGGCGATGGCGGCCACGTCGAACAGCATGTCCAACCTGCGCAGCTTCCTCACGGCCGCCGACGCGTCGGGGCGGGTGCATCCGAAGATCAACACCCTGCGCGCCAAAACGGGCCGCATGTCCATCACCGCCCCCGCGCTCCAGACGCTCAAGAAGCATGATCCGAGGTTGCGGCACTGCTTCCGTGCCGACCCCGGGCACGTGCTGGTGGCCTGCGACTTCTCCCAGGTGGAAGTGCGGGTGGCTGCCGCTCTGTCCCGGGACAAGACCCTCATGGACGTGATCGCGTCCGGGGTGGATCTGCACGACGCCACCGCGACGCTGATGTACGGCCAGGGGTTCACGAAGGAGCAGCGCACGGTCAGCAAGCGGGCCACGTTCGGCACGATCTACGGCGGCGGTGCCAAGGCTCTGGCCGCGCAGACCGGGGTGTCGGTGCGGGTGGCGCGCGGGGTGATCCAGCGCTGGCAGCGCACCTACCCCGACGTGATCCGCTTCGGCAAGGACATCGCCAACGCGACCACCGTGATCACCGGATCCGGCCGCCGCATCCCCGCCGACCCGGACCGGCCCTACGCGAACAGCAACTACGCGATCCAGTCCACCGCCCGTGACCTGCTGGTCGCCTGCGTCTACACGCTCGCCACCGCGCACGGCCTGGCCGGAGCGCTGTGGCTGTTCGTCCACGACGAAGTCATCGTCCAGGTCCCCGAGCAGGACGCCGGACGCGTCCAAGGCCTGCTCACCAGCGTGATGACTACGACCTTCCGCGGTGTCCCGATCGCCGCGGACGCCGAGATTCTCGGCACGCACTGGGGCCGCCTGCCTGAACCGGAGCAGGTGGCTGTGTCTGTATCGGAGCACGTCGGAGCCTAGGAGGGCCCGCCGCCATGCCCATCGGAGAAACCGTGATCACTCTGGTCGGCAACCTCACCGCCGACCCCGAGTTGCGCCACACCAGCGACGGCACCCCGTGGCTGACGTTCAACGTCGCTTCCAACAGCCGCAACTGGGACAAGACCCGCGCCGAATGGGGTGAGGGAAAGACCCTGTTCATGCGCTGCACCGCCTGGCGCTGGCTCGCCGAGAACGCCGACGCCACCCTCAAGAAGGGCGCCCGCGTGATCGTCACCGGAGCGCTGCGCCAGTTCGAGTACACCAGCGCCGACGGCGCCTTGCGGACCGGGTTCGGTCTGGACGTGGAGGACATCGCCGTCAGCCTCCGCTACGCCACCGCCACCATCCACCGCACCAACACCCCCGGCGGCCAGAGCGACCGGCCCAAGGCGGGGGCGAAGAGCGACCCGTGGGCGACCACCGCGGCCGGCGGCCACAGCGACGAACCGCCGTTCTGAGGGTCCTCCCACCTGCTGCAACACGAAGGCGCCCGCGTGACTTTGGCGAGTCGCGGGCGCCTGCTCCGTCCCATCTGAGTGTCCTGGAGGTACTCCAGCATGACCCAATCGCGCCCCGGTGACCAGCGCCCCGGGCCGTTCTGGGCAGCGGCCCGCGCGCACGCCCTCTCCGCGGCCACCCTGCACGGGCTGGCCGTCTTCCCCCTCTCCCGCAGCAAGCTCCCCGCCATCGCCACCGCCCACCCGGAGCCGTCCGCCACCTGCATCGGCCAGTGCGGCGGCTCCGGGCACGGCGTGCACGACGCCAGCGCCGACCCCGCCCGCGTCCGCGAGTTGTTCGCCGCGGCCCCGTGGGCGGCCGGCTACGGCATCGCCTGCGGCACGGCGCCTCACCACCTGTTCGGGCTGGACCTGGACTGCAAGAACGGCGTAGATGGTGTGGCGGCGCTGCGGGCGCTCGCGGCCGGTCACGGTTTTGATGTGCCGCGCACGGTGATGGTGGCCACCCAGTCCGGCGGCTGGCACCTGTGGCTCAAGGCACCCGACGGCGCGAAGATCCCCAACACCGCCGGCCTGCTCGCCCCGGGCATCGACACCCGCGGCTGGGGCGGCTACATGGTCGGCCCCGGAAGCCTCGGGCCCAAAGGCCGATACCGGTTCGCACGGACGTTCAGCCAGTGCGGCATCGCGGAGGCTCCGACCGCGATCATCGACCTTCTGACGGCACGCCAGGCGGCCGTTCAGGAGTTCCCTGGACTGGTGGGCGCGGGAGGGCGCTCAGGGCGCTCAGGTGGCCATCTGGAGCCGTTGGTGCGGTTCGTGCTGAATTGCGGGCCCAACGACCTGAACAACCGGCTTTATTGGGCCGCCCGGAAGGCCTTCGAGTCGGATGACATCACCCCCGACACCGCGACCGCCGAACTGCTGGCCGCCGCCGTGCAGTGCGGGCACCCGGAGACGCCGGCCCGCCGCACGATCGCCAGCGCCGCCAAGGGCGCCGTCCGCACCCGAACGGAGGGCGCATCGTGAGCGAGAAGGGCCCCAGCCAGGCCTCCCAGCTCGTCAGCATGGCCAAAGCGGGCTACACGTTCCTGATGTCCACCGACGGCCGCCCGTATGGCGTGCGCCGCAACGGTCCGAACGTCGCACGCCCCTTCAAGGGTCGCGGCGGTGTCCGGGCGGCGCTGGCGAAGCAGTTCACGGAGGACAACGGCGGCCAAGTGCCCTCCGCGAGCGCGCTGGCGGATGCGATGACCGTGCTGGAGGGCATCGCGGACGCCACCGACCCAGTACGCGTCCACCTGCGCGTGGCCCGGGACCAAGAGCGCACCGTGCTGGATCTCGGCACCGCCGACGGTAAGGCCGTCATCGTCACCGCCGACGGCTGGAGCCTCGCCGACCGTTCCCCGGTGCTCTTCCGGCGCTCCGGAGCCATGGTGCCGCTGCCCGTCCCCGAGCAGGGCACGGACGGCATCGCGCTGCTCCGCGACCTGGTCAACATGGACGACTCCGCCTTTCACCGGCTGGTGGCCTGGCTGGTGGCGTCCTGGATCCCGGACATTCCCCACCCGGTGCTCACGTTCAAGGGCGAGCAGGGCACCGGGAAGTCCTACACCGCGCAGATGATCGTGAACCTGGTCGATCCGTCTCCGGCGTCGAAGCGGTCGCAGCCGCGGGACATCAAGGCCTGGTCGGTGCAGGCGTTCAACTCCTGGGCGCTGTGCCTGGACAACGTGTCCGCGATCCCGCCGTGGCTGTCCGACACCTTGTGCCGGGCCGTCACCGGGGACGGCATCGTGGATCGTGCCCTGTACAGCGATGACGACGTGGTGGTGCTCACCTTCCGCCGGGTGCTGGCCATGACCACCATCGACGCGGGCGCCCTGGCCGGGGACCTGGCGGAACGGATGATGCTGCTCGATCTCCAGCCCATCCCCAAGAGTGCCCGCCGTGGTGAGGAAGAACTGGACGCCGCCTACGCCGCCGCCCGCCCGGCAGTGATCGGCAGCCTGCTGGATCTGCTCGCGTCCGTCCTGCGGGAACTCCCGGCCGTGTCCTTGGAGAGCAAGCCGCGGTTGGCGGACTTCGCCAAGGTGCTGGCCGCCATCGACCGGGTGACCGGCTGGTCGACCTTCGCCGACTTCGCCGCAGCAGCCGAGAGCGTCAACGCCGACGCCCTGGAAGGCGATCCCTTCGGCTCCGCGCTGGTGGCCTTCCTGGACACCCACGGTCCGTGGACGGGTACCGCGGCCCAGCTCATGGACGTCATCCCGCCGCCGGACGGCTACCACCCCCAGTGGCCCAAGGACGCCACCCGGGCCAGCGGCCGGCTCAAGCGGATCGCACCCCTGCTCCGCTCGATCGGCATCGCCTACGACGACACCCAACGCACCCCCGACCGCGCCCGCCAGAGGCTCATCAGCCTCACCCCATCAGAAATGGGGTGCAACACAGCGTCCGCAGCGCCCACAGCGTCCGCACCCCCCGCTGACCTGCACGAACCTGCGGACGCTAGTGCGGACACTGACCCGGACGCAGCGTCCGCACAGCGTCCGCACGACGATCATGCGGACGCTACCGCCCCGCCTGCGGACGCTACGAACCCCTCAGCGTCCGCAACCAACACCCCCACTGACCAGCGCTCCCACAAGATCCCGGACGCTGCGGGCGCTGCGGACGCTGCGATACACCGCACTTCTAATCCGGGACTCCGCTGCCCGAACTGCGAGCAGCCCATGGACCCCGAACTCACCGCCGCTGGCCACCTCGCACACCCCGACTGCTGACGCGGAGGACTCCGTGAGCGACCCGCGCAACACCCTCCGGTCCGGGCTCCCGGACCGCTACCTCACCCCCGACGACATCGCCGAGATCTTCGAAGTTCCCAAAGAGACCGTCTACCAGTGGCGCAGGAAGCACATGGGACCGCCTGGCTTCCGCATCGGCAAGCACCTCCGGTACGACCCGGCCGATGTGCGGGCCTACGTCACCCGCTGCAAGACCGCTGACCGCGGCGCTGCCTGAGCGAACAGCCATCGAACCGTTCAACTCCCCAGGGAGGGTCACCCGGTGGCTCTCCCTGCCTCATGTGCAGAAAGGGTCGCCGTCCCACATGTCAGGCCATATTCAAGATCGCTGGTTCAGGACCGAAACCGCATCCAACGGCAAGACCGTCAAGGCAAAGACCGACCGATACGGGACCGGCCTGCGCTACCGGGCTCGCTACGTCGCTCCGGACGGGAGCGAACGCAGCAAGTCCTTCCCGGATAAACAGAAGCGACTCGCAGAGGCCTGGCTGACGCAGATCGCGGCTGACATGACCCGCGGCCAGTACGTCGACCCGTCGGCCGGCAAGGTGACGTTCAAGGAGTTCGCCACTCAGTGGCTGGCGTCCCAGACCACCGATCCTTCCACCATCGTGAACATGGAGTTGAGGTTCCGGCTGCATGCCTTCCCGTACATCGGTTCCCGTTCCTTGAGCGCATTCCAGCCCGCCCATATCCGCACGTGGGCACGGGCTCTCGCAGACTCCGGCATGGCAGCGTCATATCAGCGGACGGTCTTCGCGAACGTCTCTGCTGTGTTCGGTGCGGCCGTGGATGACGGCATTCTGGCCCGGAACCCGTGCCGTGCAGGCTCCGTGCGGGCGCCCAAGCTGGATCGACGGAAGATCAAGCCGTGGACGCGTGACCGGGTGGTCGCGGTCCGGGACGGACTCCCGATTCAGTACGCGACGACCGCCGACATCGGTGCTGGGTGCGGCTTGCGGCAGGGCGAGATTTTCGGGCTCGCCGTGGACGAAGTCGACTTCGTCGGGGGAGTGGTGCACGTCGTACGACAGGTCAAGCTGGTTGGCCCGCAGATGGTGTTCGCACCACCCAAGGGCGGGAAATTGCGTGACGTACCGCTGCCGGACGTGGTGTCGGACGCGCTCGCCGCGCACATCACCCGTCGGCCCCCCATCGACGTCACCCTGCCGTGGAAGACCCCGGACGGACCGCCGGTCACGGCCAAACTGCTTTTCTACTCGCGGGAACGGAAGGCGCTGAACAGGAACTACTTCAACATGTACCTGTGGAAGCCTGCCCTGATCGCCGCCGGCGTCATTCCGGAGCGGGCTCCGGGGGAGCGGTTCAAACAGTCGCGTGAACACGGCATGCACGCGTTGCGGCATTACTACGCGTCGGTCCTGCTGGACTCGGGGGAGAACATCAAGGCCCTGGCCGAGTACCTCGGTCACTCCGACCCGGGATTCACGCTCCGGACGTACACGCATCTCATGCCGAACAGCCAGGACCGTGCCCGCAAGGCCATCGATGCCGCATTCGGCGTACCGGGTGCGGACACGGCGCCGGCGAAGCCGCTGCACTGACCCGAGCGGCGGCGCGGCCGGGAGCTCTCGACACCGACCCGCGGTGCTGGGCCCGAAACAGGCCGTCGGCCGTGCCCTTCCAACGAGGAAGGACACGGCCGACGGCCCACAGACGGCCCAGGGGAGCGGTTACCCGCTCTGACCTGGGGCGATATCACACGTCGAAGTACAGCTCGAACTCGTGCGGGTGCGGGCGCAGCTGCAGCGGGGCGATCTCGTTGGTGCGCTTGAAGTCGATCCACGTCTCGATCAGGTCGGGCGTGAAGACGTCACCGGCGAGCAGGAACTCGTGGTCGCGCTCCAGGGAGTCCAGGACGGCCGGGAGGGAGGTCGGGACCTGGGCGACGTTCGCGTGCTCCTCGGGAGCCAGCTCGTAGAGGTCCTTGTCGATCGGCTCGGCCGGCTCGATCTTGTTCTTGATGCCGTCCAGACCCGCGAGGAGCAGAGCCGAGAAGGCCAGGTACGGGTTGCCGGAGGAGTCGGGCGCGCGGAACTCGACGCGCTTGGCCTTCGGGTTCGAACCCGTGATCGGGATACGCATCGCGGCGGAGCGGTTGCGCTGCGAGTACACCAGGTTGATCGGCGCCTCGAAGCCCGGGACCAGGCGGTGGTACGAGTTCACCGTCGGGTTGGTGAAGGCCAGCAGCGACGGGGCGTGCTTCAGGATGCCGCCGATGTAGTAGCGGGCGGTGTCCGACAGGCCCGCGTAGCCGGCCTCGTCGTAGAAGAGCGGGGAGCCGCCCGTCCACAGCGACTGGTGGACGTGCATGCCCGAGCCGTTGTCGCCGAAGATCGGCTTCGGCATGAAGGTCGCGGTCTTGCCGTTGCGCCAGGCCACGTTCTTCACGATGTACTTGAAGAGCTGGAGGTCGTCGGCCGCGGCGAGCAGCGTGTTGAACTTGTAGTTGATCTCCGCCTGGCCGGCGGTGCCCACCTCGTGGTGCTGGCGCTCGACCTGGAGGCCGGCCTTGCCCAGCTCCAGGGAGATCTCGGCGCGCAGGTCGGCGAAGTGGTCGACCGGCGGGACCGGGAAGTAGCCGCCCTTGTAGCGGACCTTGTAACCACGGTTGTCCTCGACGGCGCCGGTGTTCCAGGCGCCCGCCTCGGAGTCGATGTGGTAGAAGGACTCGTTCGCCGTGGTGGCGAAACGGACGCTGTCGAAGACGTAGAACTCGGCCTCGGGGCCGAAGTAGGCCGTGTCGGCGATGCCCGTCGACGCGAGGTAGGCCTCTGCCTTCTTCGCCACGTTGCGCGGGTCACGGGAGTACTGCTCGCCCGTGATCGGGTCGTGGATGAAGAAGTTGATGTTGAGCGTCTTGTCGCGGCGGAAGGGGTCCACCCGGGCCGTCGACAGGTCGGCGCGCAGCGCCATGTCGGACTCGTGGATCGCCTGGAAGCCGCGGATCGAGGATCCGTCGAAGGCGAGCTCCTCGTCCGGGTCGAACGCCTCGACGGGCACCGTGAAGTGCTGCATGACGCCCGGCAGGTCGCAGAACCGGACGTCGACGAACTTGACGTCCTCGTCCGCGATGAACTTCTTGGCCTCGTCGGCGTTCTGGAACATCCAGCTCCTCCTACTCCCGGCCGTTCCCGTGCCGGGGTGGTAGTTCGTTCGTGCGGCCAGTGCGGTGGCACACGTTGTCCACGACCCTAGGGACGGGTGATTTCTCGGGCGTGACCCATTTGTTTCGCTGAAGTTAACCGACCTCGGCTCCACGGTAGCCCCGGGACACCCCGCCGGACCCCAGGTGGATACCGGGGCAGTACCGTTGACGGGTGGACAACAGGCAAGCAATCGGATCGTGGCTCTCCGGACCCCGTGCGGCCATGGAAGAGGCCGGTGCGGAGTTCGGGTACCGGGGCGAGCAGCTCGGTCTGCCGGAGGACGGGCCGGGTTCCATCGCCCGCCCGGGACGGCGGCTCGGTGCGCTGGTCCTGGACTGGGCGCTGTGCGTCTTGATCGCATACGGCCTGATCACCGACGGCTACACCCCGGCGACCAGCAACTGGGCCCTCCTCGTCTTCTTCGCCCTGGGTGTCCTGACGGTCGGTACGCTCGGCTTCACGCCGGGTAAGCGGCTGTTCCGGCTGCGGGTGGTCGGCGTCGACACGGGCCGGGTGCAGCCGCTGCGCGCCCTGGCCCGCACGGTGCTGCTGTGCCTCGCGGTGCCGGCACTGGTGTGGGACCGGGACGGCAGGGGGCTGCACGACCGGCTGGCGAAGACCGTAGAGGTCCGTATGTGAGTGCCGGTGAGTGGGGGGCTGGTCGCGCCCGCGCGGCGGTAGCCGCAAATCAGATACAGCCCCGCCCCCTTACGGGGCGCTGCAGTCGCGTCAGCTACATAGCCGCGGGCAGGCGTGCCGCAGGGCGGCACGGGTGGGCGCAGCGGCACCCTGCAAGCGCCGGTAAGCGACCCCACCCCCCCGCCCCCACCCCGGCTCACCTCCTCCGCAGCACCCGCGCCAGCAGTTCCCGGAGCTCTCCCTCCGGGTCGGGCACGGCGCCCTCCGACCGCCACGCCACGAACCCGTCCGGACGGACCAGCACCGCCCCGTCCGCCGTCGTACCGTGCGCCGCGGCCCAGTCGGCGTCCTCCGCGTCGTACACCAGATCGGCCCCTGACCCCGCCGCCCCGATCCGGTACGTGTCCAGCCGCAGCCGCTCCGTGTCCGCGATCCGCCGGGCGGCCGCGTGCCATGCCGCGCCCCCGGCCGACTCCGCGTCGCTCAGCAGGACCAGCGACCGCTCGTACAGGTCGAGCGTCGAGATCCGTTCGCCCGCGCGGCGCAGCCACAGGTGCGGGGCCCGGCTGCCCGGCTGACCGGTCAGGTTCATCCCGTCGGGTACGACCGGCTGGCCGGGGTCGGCCCCGAGGACCGCGCCCTTCGGGTACCGGTAGGCGAGGACGATGTTGAGGATGCCGCCGCGCTTGCCGGCACCGATGCCGGGGGCGGGCGCGAAGCCGGGGTGGCTGTGCTCGACGGAGCGGGCGGAGGCACGGGCGCTGGTGGCGAGGGCGACCGGGCGGCGCTCGGCGTCGTAGGAGTCGAGGAGCCCGGGGCCGGCCCAGCCGTCGAGGACCGCCGCCAGCTTCCAGGCCAGGTTGTGGGCGTCCTGGATGCCGGTGTTGGAGCCGAAGGCCCCGGTCGGGGACATCTCGTGCGCGGAGTCGCCGGCCAGGAAGACCCGCCCGGACGAGTACCGTTCGGCGACCCGTTCGGCCGCCCGCCAGGAGGCCCTGCCGGTGATCTCGACGTCGAGGTCGGGGACGCCGACGGCCTTGCGGATGTGCCGGGTGAGCCGCTCCTCGGTGAACTCGTCCAGGGTTTCGCCGCGTTCGGGGTGCCAGGGGGCGTGGAAGACCCAGCGCTCCTTGTTGTCGACGGGGAGGAGGGCGCCGTCGGCCTCCGGGTCGGTGAGGTAGCAGCAGATGAAGCGGCGGTCCCCGACCGTGTTCTGGAGCAGCTTGGAACGGAAGGTGATGCTGACGTTCGCGAACAGGTCGCCGGGGCCTGTCTGGCCGATGCCGAGCCGGCCGCGGACCGGGCTGCGCGGGCCGTCGGCCGCGACCAGGTAGTCCGCGCGGACGGTGTACATCCGGTCGGAGTCACGGTCGCGGACGTACGCCGTCACTCCTTCGGGGTCCTGTTCGAAGGACTCCATCTCGTGGAAGTAGCGCAGCTCGCCGGTGAGCGACTCGGCCGCCTGGCGGAGCACGGGTTCGAGGTCGTTCTGGCTGCACAGGCACCACCCCGTAGGGCTGAACTTCACGAGTCCGCCTCCCGGGTCGATCTCCTTGAACAGCCATTCGCCGGCGTCGCCTACCAGCGTCGGGGTCTGCAGGATGCCGTGGTTGTCGGCGAGGAGGGAGGCCGCGGCCTTGATGTCCGGCTCGATGCCCGCCCTCCGGAACAGCTCCATCGTCCGCACGTTGTTGCCCCGGCCGCGTGGGTGGATCGAGGTCCCGGAGTGTCTCTCGACGAGCATGTGGCGTACGCCCAGACGGCCCAGGAAGAGGGACATGGACAGCCCCACGAGGGAGCCGCCCACCACGAGGACGGGGACCTGGTGATCGGTTCTCTGCTGCATCGGGCACTCCAGAGGCGGGTGTTGGTGCGTCAGGTGCGGTCGGGACTTCCATGCCCTTCCGGGCCCCTTCGGGAGGGGTTCCGCGGGCTCAATCACCCACCTGGTTCACGCGAGTCGCGCGCTTCGGAGGACCGGCACAGGATCAAGAAGCGCTGACGCCGCGTCATCGGCCGAGGCGCAGGCCGCTGCCCCCGCGAAGGAGATGTGCGAAGCATGACGACGATCTCGGAAAAGGTTTCGGAAAAGCCGACCCGAAAGACCCGCCCGGTCTCGACACGGGTCTCCCAGTCCGTCTTCGACGGTTCCCGGCTCCGGGTCGTCCTGCTGGTGGACGTCTACGACGGCGCGCAGCAGCAGTTCCTGGAGGCCTACGAGCAGCTGTGCAGCCAGGTCGCCCAGGTGCCCGGGCACGTCAGCGACCAGCTCTGCCAGTCGATCGAGAACCCCTCGCAATGGCTGATCACCAGCGAGTGGGAGAGCGCTCCGCCGTTCCTCGCCTGGGTGAACAGCGAGGAGCACGTGGAGATGGTGAAGCCGCTGCACAACTGCGTCCGCGACACCCGCTCGCTCCGCTTCCACGTCGTACGGGAGACCGGCGGTCCGTCGGCGGACGCCGTACGCGTCCTGCAGGCCAACCCGCGGATGGGCAACGGCGTGATCCGCCACGCGCTCACCTTCACGGTCCGGCCGGGCAGCGAGGCGAAGGTCGCGAAGATCCTCGCGGACTACGCCTCGCCCCAGGCGAAGGTCGACGACTCCACCCGGCTCTGCCGCACCTCCCTGTTCATGCACGGCAACCGGGTCGTGCGGGCCATCGAGGTGCGCGGCGAGCTGATGGCCGCCCTGCGCCACGTCGCCCGGCAGCCCGAGGTGCGGGCCGTCGAGGAGGCCATCAACCCCTACCTGGAACAGGAGCGCGACCTCAACGACCAGGAGTCCGCACGGGTGTTCTTCACCCGGGCGGCCCTGCCGGCCGTGCACCACGTCGGCGCCGAGGAGCCGGCCGAGGGCGACCGGTACGCGCTGTACTACCCGGCCCGCCCGGGCTGCGGGATGCGGCTCGCGGAGCTCCTCGCCCAGCAGGACGAGGCCGCGGCCGAGGACCCGGCGAGCCCGGTGCTGCACAGCACGGTCTTCCAGCGCGACGACGTCGTCGTCCGCCTGGTCGAGCAGCGGCCCGGGACGCCCGTGGACGTCACCCCCGCCCACGCGCTGACCGCCCTGCTGGACGGCGACACGGTGCGGATGCAGCTCATCACCGACCGCCGCTCGCCGGACGCCTGACCCTTCACCCCCACGGAGGAACGCAGACATGCAGCCCATTCCGAAGATCGTCGACCTCAGCGAGATCGAGCCCAACACCAGGCGCGGCGGCGATCTGCGCGCCATGCTCACCCCGGCCACGGTGGGTTCCACCAGCGGCTTCATGGGTGTGGCCATCGTGCAGCCGGGCGACCGCATCGCCGAGCACTACCACCCCTACTCCGAGGAGTTCGTGTACGTCGTCTGCGGCGACATGGAGGTCGACCTGGACGGCGAACCGCACCCGCTGCGGCCCGAGCAGGGACTGATGATCCCCATCAACATGAAGCACCGCTTCCGCAACGTGGGCAACGTCGAGGCCCGGATCGTCTTCCACCTCGGCCCGCTGGCCCCGCGCCCGAGCCAGGGCCACGTCGACACCGAGGAGACGGAAGCCGTCGCCGTGGGGCAGGTCCGGTCGTGACCCGGCGCGTGGCGGTTACGGGCATAGGCATCGTGGCTCCGGGGGGTGTGGGCGTACCGGCGTTCTGGGATCTGCTCGCCTCGGGCCGGACCGCGACGCGCGGCATCACCTTCTTCGACCCCTCGGGCCTCAGGTCGCGGATCGCCGCCGAGTGCGACTTCGACCCGGCGGCGCACGGCCTGGACGCCGAGGAGATCGAACGGGCGGACCGTTACATACAGTTCGCCCTGGTCGCCGGTGACGAGGCGGTCCGGGACTCCGGGCTGGACTTCGGCCGGGAGGACCCCTGGCGGATCGGGGTCTCCCTGGGCACGGCGGTCGGCGGCACCACCCGCCTGGAGCACGACTACGTCCTGGTGAGCGGCGCGGGTCAGCGCTGGGACGTGGACCACCGGCAGGCGCAGCCCCAGCTGCACCGGGCGTTCTCCCCGAGCACCCTGGCCTCCGCGGTGGCGGAACGATTCGGCGCCCAGGGTCCGGTGCAGACCGTCTCCACCGGCTGCACCTCGGGCCTGGACGCCGTCGGCTACGCCTTCCACACCGTCCAGGAGGGCCGCGCCGACATCTGCATCGCCGGCGCCTCGGACTCCCCGATCTCACCGATCACCATGGCCTGCTTCGACGCGATCAAGGCCACCTCCCCGAACAACGACGACCCCGAGCACGCCTCCCGGCCCTTCGACAACCGCCGCGACGGGTTCGTCATGGGCGAGGGCGGCGCGGTACTCGTCCTGGAGGAGCTGGAGCACGCCAAGGCCCGCGGCGCGCACATCTACTGCCAGCTCGACGGCTACGCCACCTTCGGCAACGCCTACCACATGACCGGTCTCACCAGCGAGGGCCTGGAGATGGCCCGCGCCATCGAGACCGCCCTGGACCACGCCCGCCTCGACCCCACCGCCATCGACTACGTCAACGCGCACGGCTCCGGCACCCGGCAGAACGACCGCCACGAGACCGCCGCCGTGAAGAAGGCGCTCGGACAGCACGCGTACGGCACGCCCATGAGCTCCATCAAGTCCATGGTGGGCCACTCGCTCGGCGCCATCGGCGCGATCGAGGTCGTCGCCTGTGTGCTCGCCCTGGCCCACCAGGTCGTCCCGCCCACCGCGAACTACGAGACCCCCGACCCCGAGTGCGACCTCGACTACGTGCCGCGCGTCGCCCGCGAACGGCGCCTCGGCGGCGTCCTGTCCGTGGGCAGCGGGTTCGGCGGCTTCCAGTCCGCGGTGATCCTGACCCGGCAGAGAGGACGGACACGATGAGCGAACCCCCTGCCCGGCGGGCGGCCGTCACCGGCATCGGTGTCGTCGCGCCCAACGGAACCAGCACCGAGACCTTCTGGAAATCCGTCCAGGAGGGACGCAACGTCCTCGACAAGGTGACCCGCGAGGGCTGCGAGCACCTGCCCATGAAGGTGGCCGGAGAAGTCCGCGACTTCGACCCGGCGGCCGCCGTCGAGGAACGCCTCATCGTCCAGACCGACCGCTTCACGCACTTCGCGATGGCCGCGGCCGACCTGGCACTCGAGGACGCCCGGCTCGGCCGCGCCGACACCGACGAATCGCCGTTCGACATCGGCGTCGTCACCGCGGCCGGCTCCGGCGGCGGCGAGTTCGGCCAGCGCGAGCTCCAGCAACTGTGGGGCAAGGGCAGCCGGTTCGTCGGCCCCTACCAGTCCATCGCCTGGTTCTACGCGGCCAGCACCGGCCAGATCTCCATCCGGCGCGGCTTCAAGGGCCCCTGCTCGGTGGTCGCCGCCGACGAGGCCGGCGGCCTGGACGCCCTCGCCCACGCCGCCCGCGCGGTCCGCCGCGGTACGGACGTCATCGTGGCCGGCTCCACCGAGGCACCGATAGCTCCGTACTCGGTGGTCTGCCAGCTCGGCTACGAGGAACTCAGCCGGGAGACCGACCCGGCTCGCGCCTACCGCCCGTTCACCGAACAGGCCTGCGGGTTCGTGCCGGCCGAGGGCGGCGCCATGCTCGTCGTGGAGGACACCGGTTCGGCCCGCCGGCGCGGGCTGCCGGTGCGGGCCACCCTCGACGGCCACGCGTCGACCTTCACCGGGGCCTCCCGCTGGGCCGACTCCAGGGCCGGGCTCGCCCAGGCGATCCGCGGGGCGCTGGCCGAGGCCGGCTGCGCCCCCGAGGAGGTCGACGTGGTGTTCGCCGACGCCCTCGGAGTGCCGGAAGCCGACCGGGCGGAGGCGCTGGCCATCACCGACGTCCTCGGCGCGCACGGCAGGCGGGTGCCGGTCACCGCGCCCAAGACCGGGATCGGCCGGGGCTACTGCGCGGCCCCCGTCCTCGACACCGCCGCCGCGGTGCTGGCGATGGAGCACGGGCTGATCCCGCCGACCCCGGGCGTCTTCGACATCTGCCACGACCTCGACCTGGTGACCGGCAGCGCCCGTGCCGCGCGGCCACGCACGGCACTGGTGCTCAGCCGGGGCCTCATGGGGTCGAACTCGGCGCTCGTGCTGCGCCACGGCGCGGCCGAGTGAGTCGAACACACCAGCTGCCCAGCAGCTAAGCAGAAGGAGTTCCTATGAGCATCACCGTGGACGAACTGTCCGAACTCATGAAGAAGGCCGCCGGCGTCACCGTCTCCCCGGCGGACCTCCAGGACCGGTCCGACAGCGGCTTCGACGTCCTCGGCGTCGACTCGCTGGGCCTGCTCGGCATCGTCGGCGAGCTGGAGAACCGGCACGGTGTGCCGATGCCGGTCGACGCCGAGCGGTGCAAGACGCCCCGCCAGTTCCTCGACCTCGTCAACAGCGCCATGCCCGCGGGAGCCTGACATGACCGGACACACCCAGAACGAGATCACCATCGCCGCGCCCGTCGACCTGGTCTGGGACATGACCAACGACGTGGCCAACTGGCCCCAGCTGTTCAGCGAGTACGCCAGCGCCGAGATCCTCTCCGACGAGGGCGGCAAGGTCACCTTCCGGCTGACCATGCACCCCGACGAGAACGGCAAGGTGTGGAGCTGGGTCTCCGAGCGCTCGGCGGACCGCCGCAACCTCCGCGTCAAGGCCCGCCGGGTCGAGACCGGCCCGTTCGCGCACATGGACATCGTCTGGCAGTACGAGGAGGTGCCCGCCGGCACCCGGATGGTCTGGACCCAGGACTTCGCGATGAAGCCGGAAGCCCCCGTCGACGACGACTGGATGACCGACAACATCAACAAGAACTCCAAGGTCCAGATGGCCCTGATCCGCGACAAGATCGAGAAGGCCGCCACCGGCCGGCGCCCCGCCCCGGCCCTCGCCGACTGAACCGGCCGTCAGGAAGACAGGAACGGAGAGACACGTGCACCAGGCCCTGATCGTCGCCCGTATGGCACCGGGCTCCGCCCCCGACATCGCGAAGGTGTTCGCGGACTCCGACCGGGGAGAACTGCCGCACCTCGTCGGGGTCACCCGGCGCAGCCTCTTCCAGTTCGGTGATGTGTACATGCACCTCATCGAGTCCGAGCGCGAGCCGGGACCGGCCATCGCCAAGGTCACCTCGCACCCCGAGTTCAGGGACGTCAGCGACCGTCTCACGGCGTACGTCAGCGCGTACGACCCGGAGACCTGGCGCTCCCCGAAGGACGCGATGGCCCAGCGCTTCTACCTCTGGGAGCGCGACGGCGGCGCGTGACCCCGCGTACCGCCGTACGCCAACGGTGCCGGACCCGCGCACGACGCGGGCCCGGCACCGGCGCGTGCCGGGACACCCGCGTCAGGCGGGCACCGTGCAGTCGAAGGCGTGCAGGTACGGGTTGACCGGCCCGATGTCGTTGACGCTCAGACCCGCCTCCGTCAGCCGGCGCACCATGCTGTCGGTGGTGTGCTTGGCCCCGCCGACGTTCAGCAGGAGCAGCAGGTCCATCGCGGTGCTGAACCGCATCGACGGGGTGTCGTCGACCAGGTTCTCGATCACCACGACCCGGGCCCCGGGACCGCCCGCCGCGACCACGTTGGCGAGCAGCCGCGCGGTGGAGTCGTCGTCCCACTCCAGGATGTTCTTGATGATGTAGACGTCCGCGTCGACCGGCACGGCCTCCCGGATGTCACCGGGCACCACCCGCGCCCGGTCCGCGAGGTCCCCGCCCTCGCGCAGCCGGGGCAGGGCCTTCTCCACCACCTGGGGCAGATCCAGCAGATAGCCCTTCATCGCCGGGTACTTGTCCAGCAGGCTGGCCACCACGTGCCCCTGCCCGCCGCCGAGGTCCGCGACCGACCGGCTGCCGGACAGGTCGAGCAGCGCGGCGACCTCCCGGGCCGACTGCTCGCTGGAGGTGGTCATCGCCCGGTTGAAGACGTCCGCCGACTCCGGCGCGTCCTCGTTGAGATAGACGAAGAACTCCTTGCCGTAGAGGTCCTCGACGACGTTGCGGCCGCTGCGCACGGCCTCGTCGAGCATCGGCCAGGCGTCCCAGGTCCACGGCTCGGTGCACCACAGGGCGATGTAGCGCAGGCTGTGCGGGTCGTCCTCGCGCAGCAGCCGGGAGGTCTCGGTGTGCGCGAACGTCCCGTCCGGCCGCTCGGCGAAGACGCCGTAGCAGGACAGGGCGCGCAGCAGCCGGCGCAGCGGCTTCGGGTCGGTCTTCACCGCGGACGCCAGGGACTCCACGGTCATCGGGGCGTCCCCGAGCGCGTCGGCGACGCGCAGCCGGGCGGCCGCGCGGACGGCGGCGGCACAGGCCGCCCCGAACACGAGCTCGCGCAGCCGCATCGACGGCGGCGGAGCGTCCTCCTCCAGCCCCTTGGCCGGCGTCGGGAGGTCGCGTGCTGGTGCGGTCATGTGCCGCCTTCCTTCCTTGTGAGGTGTCGTACGGCCGTCAGGTCAGCACAGACCGGCCGGCTTGGACTTCTTGCAGGTGTTCTGCTTGAAGGTGTTGCCGCGCTTGGCGGCTTCCTGGTTGACCAGGTCGGCGGGGGCGTTGCCCGACAGCTTGTTGCGGGTGATCTGGTTCTTGTCGCTGGTGACACCCACGAAGCTCTTGAAGACCACGACACCGCCCGACAGCGGGGACTTGCCGGAGTTCCCGGTGACCGTGTTCCCGGTGACCAGGGTCTTCTCGGTGCCGGTCAGGACGATGCCGGAGCCCTGCAGGAAGGCCAGCCGCGCGGTCTTCTTGCAGTACTTGTTGTTCTTCACGACCTTGTTGTCGGCGACGGTCAGATGACCGGCCTTCGGCTTGTTCTCGTCGCCGACGACGAACACGCCCGCGCAGTTGCCGGTCACCGTGTTGTCCGAGACGGTGAGGTTGCGCAGCCGGCGGACGGTGACGCCGATCCGGTTGCGCTCCAGGCGGTTGTGCTCGACGACCGTGCCACCGGTGTCGACGGCGCCCTTCTCCGTGGTGACGGAGTTGGCGAGGAACAGGCCCGCGTCGCCGTTGTTCCGGGCGACGTTGTAGCGGTAGGTGCTGTGCACCGAGCGCTCCTCGGCGATGCCCCACTGCCCGTTCTTCACGGCTTCCACGCCGTGCACGTGCAGGTTGGCCGCGCCCACGGCCATGACGCCGATCCGGGAGAACCCGGTCACGGTCATGCGGGCGATGGTCACGTCCTCGACGGGCTGCTTCTTGGCGCCGACCACGCAGATGCCGTTGCCCATCTCGGCGCAGGACTTCTGGGCGGCCTTCTTCGCGGTGTTCTTCACCTTTTTGCCCGGCTTGAGCACGGTGTCCGGGCCCACGCCGCGCAGCGTGAGGCCGGGCGTGGTCACCTTGACGCTCTCGTGGTAGGTGCCGGCCGCGAGGAGGACCGTGTCGCCGGGCTGGGCGGCGTTGACCGCTTTCTGGATGGACTCGCCCGGGTGCACCCGGAGAACGCGGTGCGTGGCGGTCGCCGGAGCGGCGCCGATGAGAGAGCCGCACAGGGCGGCGCTGCACGCGAGGTATGCGATATGGCGTTTTGTCACATTTGGAAGGTTAGGAGCAGATGAACCGATAACCGGTTGGATGCTCCGTTCGGCGGCGTGTCATCGGGCGCCCGCTGGGTGCCCCGTGGCTCCCTACGGCGATGGGGGGCGCCCGGAGTGATCCGGGCGCCCCCCATCGCAGTGGCAGTCGGGTGCGTGGGCTCAGCGGGCCTTGCCGCCGCCCTTCGGCATCCGCATGCCCTTGGGCATCGGGCCCTTCGGCAGCGGCATGTTGCTCATCAGGTCGCCCATCGCCCGCAGTCGGTCGTTGGTCGTCGTCACCTGGGGGCCGGTCAGCACGCGCGGGAACTTGAGCATCGTGGTCCGCAGCTTCTTCAGCGAGACCTGGTCCTCACCCGTGCCCACGATCACGTCGTGCACCGGCACGTCGGCCACGATCCGGGCCATCTTCTTCTTCTCGGCGGCCAGCAGGGTCTTCACCCGGTTCGGGTTGCCCTCGGCGACCAGGACGATGCCGGCCTTGCCGACCGCCCGGTGCACCACGTCCTGGCTGCGGTTCATCGCCACCGCCGGCGTCGTCGTCCAGCCCCGCCCGATGTTGTCCAGAACGGCGGCCGCCGCGCCCGGCTGGCCCTCCATCTGGCCGAAGGCCGCCCGCTCGGCCCGCCGGCCGAAGACGATCGCCGTCGCGAGGAAGGCGAGCAGCAGGCCCAGGATGCCCAGATAGACCGGGTGTCCGATCAGGAAGCCGATCACGAGGAAGACCGCAAGGGTGCCGAGACCGACACCGGCAAGCACCAGACCGATCGTCTTGTCGGCCTTGCGCGTCATCTTGTACGTCAGGACGATCTGCTTCAGTCGTCCGGCATTCGCAGCGTCCGCTGCGGGTTCCTTCCTCGCCATGCCCCGCAGTCTACGTGGCCCCGGGAGTGCCTACGACGGCAGTGTCCCGACAAAGGCCTGTGGAAGGGGGTGTCAGGAGCGGCCGGCGGCCTGCTCCAGGAAGTGCTGGGCCTCGACCCGGTCCTTGGCGCGACGGCGGTCCTCCAGTACGGAGGTCCAGGCGTTCTGGCGGGCGGTGCGCTGGCCGCCGCTCATGAGGAGTGACTCGACGGCGCGCAGCGCGTCGGTGAAGGACGGGATCGCGGTGGCGCGAACGGGCGCGGCCTGCATGGTGGAGGTCCCCCCTCGAAGTGGGTGTACGTGCTGTGATACCAGGGTCACTGTTCGGTGTTACCAGGGCGTGACCGACCGGTCAAACGCCAATGAAACCTTGATACGCGGGCCCGGAACGCTGACGCGGCCCTGACGTACGCCCTCATCAGCGAGGACGGTCAGGACCGCGTCCATTCGGTCATTACTGGCCGGTAGTAGTTTGTGCGTGAATTCACACGCTCGGCGGCCGGGCGCCGGGCCGGGCCGTCAGACCGCCTGTGCGGCGACGAACGCGCCACGCTTCTCGACGGCCATCTGGTACAGGCGGCCGGCGCGGTACGAGGACCGCACGAGCGGGCCGGACATGACACCGGAGAAGCCGATCTGCTCGGCCTCCTCCTTCAGCTCCACGAACTCCTGCGGCTTGACCCAGCGCTCCACGGGGTGGTGCCGGACGCTCGGGCGCAGGTACTGCGTGATGGTGACCAGTTCGCAGCCCGCCTCGTGCAGCTGGCGCAGCGCCTCGCCGACCTCCTCGCGGGTCTCGCCCATGCCGAGGATGAGGTTGGACTTGGTGACCAGGCCGAAGTCGCGGGCGGCCGTGATGACCTTGAGCGAGCGCTCGTAGCGGAAGCCGGGGCGGATCCGCTTGAAGATCCGGGGCACGGTCTCGACGTTGTGCGCGAAGACCTCGGGGCGGGACGAGAAGACCTCGGCGAGCTGCTCGGGGACCGCGTTGAAGTCGGGGGCGAGCAGCTCGACCTTGGTGCGGCCGGCCTCGCGCTCCGCCGTCTGCGCGTGGATCTGGCGGACCGTCTCCGCGTACAGCCAGGCGCCGCCGTCCGCCAGGTCGTCGCGGGCGACGCCGGTGATGGTCGCGTAGTTCAGGTCCATGGTGACCACGGACTCGCCCACGCGGCGCGGCTCGTCGCGGTCCAGGGCCTCGGGCTTGCCGGTGTCGATCTGGCAGAAGTCGCAGCGCCGGGTGCACTGGTCGCCGCCGATGAGGAAGGTCGCCTCGCGGTCCTCCCAGCACTCGTAGATGTTGGGGCAGCCGGCTTCCTGGCAGACCGTGTGCAGGCCCTCGCTCTTCACGAGGTTCTGCATCTTCGTGTACTCGGGGCCCATTTTCGCCCGCGTCTTGATCCACTCGGGCTTGCGCTCGATGGGGGTCTCGGCGTTGCGGACCTCCAGGCGCAGCATCTTGCGTCCGTCGGGTGAGACTGCGGACACGACCGGCTCCCTAGCGATTGATTCTTCGGCGACCTTCAGGGTACGCCCGTTGATTTGAATGCCCGGTGTTGGTGCTGACCTCTGGGGGCTGCCGCCCCCAGGCCCCCGCTTCGGCCTGAACGGCCTCGTCCTCAGGCGCCGGACGGGCTGTTCGTGGCACCCCCCGTCCTCAAGTGCCGGGCGGACCGGTTTTATGCCGTCGGCGCCTTCTCGATCACCCTCGGCCTCAGTTCCGCGTTCTCCAGGACGTCCGTCAGATGCCGCTCCACCACCGGCAGCACCTCCCCGATCGTCACGTCCCGGCCCAGCTCGCCGGCGAGGGAGGCCACGCCCGCGTCCCGGATGCCGCACGGGATGATCCGGTCGAACCACTTGTTGTCCGGGTTCACGTTGAGGGCGAAACCGTGCATGGTCACGCCCTTGGCCACCCGGATGCCGATCGCGGCGATCTTGCGGTCCTCGCGGCGCTGGCCGGCGTTGGAGGGCGCGTACTCCGGGCCGTTCAGGCGGGGGTCGAACTCCTCGTCCGTCAGCCGGGGGTCGAAGTCCAGCGAGAGCCCGCCGAGGGCCTGCGGCCGCTGCTCGACCGGGTCGCCGAGCACCCACACCCCGCTGCGCCCCTCGACCCGCGTGGTCTCCAGGCCGAACTCGGCGCAGACGCGGATCAGCGCCTCCTCCAGGCGCCGTACGTGCGCGACCACGTCCACCGGGCGCGGGAGCTTCTGGATCGGGTAGCCCACCAGCTGGCCCGGGCCGTGCCAGGTGATCTTGCCGCCGCGGTCCACGTCGATGACCGGGGTGCCGTCGAGCGGCCGCTCGTTGTCCGCGGTACGGCGGCCCGCCGTGTACACCGGGGGGTGTTCGAGCAGCAGGACCGTGTCGGGCACCTCGTCGGCGAACCGCGCCGTGTGCACCCGGCGCTGCTCGTCCCATGCCTCCTGGTACTCGACGGCATCCGCGCCGAACCCCATGCGGACGAACCGCAACTCACTCACGGCAAGCGCCTCCCTCGGGCGATGGGTGTGTCAGGCACATAACGCGCCCAAGCCACTGTACGTCCGCCCGTCGCGCGTCAGCCCTGGGGTCAATCCTCACACGATCGGATGAATGAACGTCGAGATGTGCGATCGACTGCTCACTCTCCGCTACATTCGCGCCGTCCATGAGCGCCAAAAGGGCTGCTCACCGGCAATCCGGGCACAAGCGACTCAGCTGAGCCAGAAGGCAGGAGACCGCACTCCAGATGACGGACCGACCCGCGCAGCGCACCCCCAACCGCCAGCTCGCCGCGCTCATCGCAGAAGCGGGGTTCTCCAACGCGGGTCTGGCCCGTCGCGTCGACCAACTCGGTCTCGAACACGGGCTGGATCTCAGATACGACAAGACATCGGTCACCCGGTGGCTGCGCGGCCAGCAGCCCCGGGGCACCACCCCCGCCCTGATCGCCGAGGTCTTCACCCGGCGCCTCGGCCGCCGGCTCACCGCCCAGGACCTCGGTCTCGACGCCTGCGCCCCGGTCTACGCCGGGCTGGAGTTCGCCGCCACCCCCGAAGAAGCCGTCGACATCGTCAGCGGGCTGTGGCGCAAGGACTCCGGCAGCCACGCCGAGCTCCGCAAGATCGCGTTCACCCCGGCCGGGCTCGTGGTGCCCAGCCGGGACTGGCTGATCGGCCGCGCCGACGACAGGGTGGCCCGCGGCGAGCCGGCGGCGCCGGCGGTCGCCCGGGTGCCGGCGCAGACCCGGCCCGCGGCGCCCAAGTCGGTGCCGCTCGCACCGGTGCGGCCACGCGGGCAGGCCGAGCGCGGGCCCGGCCAGAAGGTGACCGGCGGCGACATCGCCGCGCTCCGCTCGGTCGGCGAACTCTTCCGCTCCCTCGACGACCAGTACGGCGGCGGCCACGCCCGGCAGGCCCTCGTCCGCTACCTGGAGCACGAGTGCGAGCCGATGCTGCGCGGCACCTACGGCGAGCAGACCGGCCGCAAGCTGTTCGGGGCCGCGGCCGACCTGACCCGGCTCGCGGGCTGGACGTCGTACGACATCGCCGCGCACGGCCTCGCCCAGCGCTACTTCGTCCAGTCCCTCCGCCTCGCCCAGGCGGCGGGTGACCGCGCCTACGGCTCCTACGTCCTCGTCACGATGAGCCGCCAGGCGGTCTACCTCGGCCACGGCCGGGAGGCGGTGCAGCTCGCGCGGGTCGCCCAGCAGGGGGTGGGCACCAGTGCCCCGCCGGTCGTCCAGGCCCTTCTCCACGCGGCCGAGGCGCGCGCCCACGGGGTCCTCGGCGAGGTGCGCGCCTGCACGGGCGCGCTCGTCCGCGCCGAACGCGCCCTGGAGACGGCTCGTCCCGGCGACGAAGTCCCCTACTGGGCCCGCTTCTTCGACGAGGCGCAGCTGGCCGACGAGTTCGGCCACTGCCACCGCGACCTCCAGCAGTTCCGGGCATCCGCCCAGCACGCCGAACGCTCGCTCCAGCTCCGTGCGCCCTCGTACGCCCGCAGCCGCCTCTTCTGCCGCGTCGTCCTCGCCACGGCCCGCCTGGGCCTCGGCGAACTCGACCAGGCGTGCGCGCTCGGCGTGGAGGCGGCGGGGGCGGCGGCGGAGATGCGCTCGGTCCGCGCGATC
Organism: Streptomyces sp. GbtcB6; assembly: GCF_019091475.1. Taxonomy (NCBI): domain Bacteria; kingdom Bacillati; phylum Actinomycetota; class Actinomycetes; order Kitasatosporales; family Streptomycetaceae; genus Streptomyces; species Streptomyces sp. GbtcB6. The sequence continues at coordinate 178,951 of NZ_JAGXJL010000022.1, forward strand.
GAATACGTCAAGGACTTCGAACGCCGCCTGGAGCCCTACAAGGACGCGGCACCGGTAAAGGGCTACCGGGAGAAGGTGGCCGCACTGAACTGACGGTCCGCTGCGGCTCACCTGCTTTTCCGCCGCAGCGGTGATCAGCCACGACGGTGTTGTTCGGCGGTGCCGGGCGGGCCGTCGCCACTCGCCGTTGG